>NZ_JAQFWV010000008.1:0-77141 GCF_056175805.1 Halohasta sp. A2
TGGATAGTCTGGTTTGGGTGCTTCTGCAATGTCTGTATCTAGAAATTCGGCAGTTCAGCGACTCAGACAGGAGAATTTGTTATGTAAGTGATTCAATACGGGAGCTGTCTTGCGATAAACGGAGCAACTAAAATCCAACTCGTACCGAAATCCATCAGAAGCCGAAGTCACTTTGCTATCGGCTGGCTACCTACGTAGTATGGCCATTGAGGAGATCGACGACGTCGACAAGGCGATCCTCCACGCGCTGCAGGAGGACGCTCGCAACATGTCTTCCGGCGACATCGCCGAGCGGACCGGCACCTCCGACAGTACAGTCCGTAAACGGATCCAGCGACTCGAATCCGAGGGCATTATCAAGGGCTACAGCGCCGAAGTCGACTATCAGCGATCGGGGTATCCGATGCGGATGCTGTTGTTCTGCACGGCTCCGATCGCCGAACGCGGCGGGCTTATCGACGACATTCTCGCCATCGACGGCGTCGTCTCGGTCCAGGAACTGGTCACCGGCGAGCAGAACTTGCTGGTGACCGTCGTGGGCGAAACCGACAACGAGGTCACACCGGTCGCTCAGCAACTACTCGATCTCGGGCTGACTGTCGCCGACGAGGTGCTCGTCCGGAGCCACGAATCGACGCCGTTCGGCGAGTTTTCCCCAGAAGAGTTATAGAACGACCTGTTTCACGTCGAGGGCGCTCGCCCGCCGGACCACCGCGTCGACCGGATCGTCGATCCCACAGAGATTATCCGAGTCGCCATCGACGACGAGCAGCGCGGCCCGTCGACCCGGTTCGATTACCCCACAGTCGAGACCGACTGCCTCCGCACCCGCCGTGGTCGCCATCCGCAGCACTTCGCGGCTGGTCACGTCGAACGTTTTGGCCGTGTAGGCCATCTCACGGAACATCGACGGCTCGTTGAGCATGACGTTGTCCGTCCCGAGGGCAACGGTCGTGTGATCGAGTAAGTCGCGGATCGACGGTCGACCAACCCCCAAGACCCGATTGGCTCGCGGGCAGGCCACGATGGGGACTCCCTGTTCGTCGACGCGTTCGAGATGCTCGCGCTCGGCGTGGACCATGTGGATCAGCAGATCGGGTTCGAGGTCGAGGGCGGGGTGGATGTCGGTCGGGTCGGGCTCGCCCGCGTGGATGGCGAACGGCAGACCAGCCTCGCGGGTTGCAGCGCGTCGGCCAGCGAAATCGTCGTCGTTGGCGCCGCTCGCGCCGAAGCCGTCGGCGATGTCGAGCACCGAGGGGTCGTCGCTGCCGAAGATGAAGGCCGCAACGTCCTCCGGGGCTTCAGCCTCCCGGAGAATTCGCGCGCCCTCAACGCCGAACTCGCGGAAGTCGAGAAACGCGGCGGTGCCCGTCCGAGCCATGAACCGGATCGTCCGCCGGATGGCGGTGACCTGCTCGTCGTGGCTGGCGGCGGCCAGTCGGTGGTGTTTCAGACTGTTCGGTGGAACGACCGCCGCTTCAAGCGAGAGGCCGACGGCGGCCTCCTTGGCGACCGAATCGCCGATGTGGGTGTGAGCGTTGACGAACGCCGGAAGAATGATGTCGGTCGACGCGGTCGCCGTCTCCTCGACGGTCGCGACCTGCCCGTCGTCGACAACCACCCGCCCCTCGATCGGGTCGAACAACTCCCCGGCAAGCACCGTCCCCTCGAACTCGTTCATGCCAAACCGGAGTCACTGGTCCCAATATGCGTTCCCATTCGTGGCTGTCGAACGGTTCGGGAACGAACCCACCGATACCCGACCGTACCCGACAGCGATCAGGTCGACGTCGACCGACAACCGAAGAACGAAATCTACCCGGAGCGTGGCCCAGAAGACGATACTGCGGTCGACAGTCCACTGTTCGATACCAAAACATAATGTTCTATAATTATCTTCTTACCGAACGATTTGGTCGAATAGAAGAATTTAATACACATATCGTTCGTCTAGTGGAGTAACGGCGACCAAAGTAGGCCCCGATCTCGATTGTGGGCCACTGGCTCGCCGCCGGACAAACGATGACAGACACCGACACGCCGACGACGGTTGGAGCGCTTCCCGAATCGAGGCAGTCGACGCCCCGCGAGCCCCGACTGTTCACGCGGCTCGTCTGGCTGCTGTGGGTGGCGAGTCTGGGCCTTGTGGCCCTCGGCTTCCAGGATGGCTGGGAGCTTTCGGGGGTCATCTCGGTCGACGGCCTGACGCTAGTGATGTGGTCGGTGATCACGTTCGTCAGCGGCACCGTCCACAGCTTCTCGCGCCGCTATATGACCGGGAGCAAACACATGGAGCGGTTTTTCCGCCGCGTGTTCGGCTTCACGCTGGTCGCGTCGATGCTGGTCGCCGCCGATCACGTCGCGCTGTTCGCGGCGGCGTGGCTGGCGATGGGGCTGGTGATGGCGTCGCTGATCGGGACGATTACGGGCTGGCCGCAGGCCCAAGCCGCCGCGCGACTGGCCCGCCGTGCCTTCCTCGCCAGCAGCGCGCTGCTGTCGCTCGCGCTGGGCACGCTGTGGTGGACGACGGGCGCGTCGACGGTTTCGGGACTCAACGCCTCGGTCGCGGCCCTGCCGACCGGCGTCGTCTGGCTCGCCGCGGGCGCGCTGATACTCGCGGCGATGATCCAGTCGGCGCTGCTGCCGTTCCACACGTGGCTGCTGTCGTCGATGAACGCGCCGACCCCGGCCTCGGCGCTGATGCACGCCGGATTCGTCAACGCCGGTGGCATCCTGCTGGTCCGATTCGCGCCGGTGATCAGCGTCGACACGCGCATCTTGCTGGTCGTTCTGGCGGTTGGCGCGACGAGCGCGCTGGGCGGCAAGCTGCTCAAATCCGTCCAGCCGGACGTCAAACGCGGGCTGGGTTGCTCGACGGTCGGTCAGATGGGTTTTATGATCATGCAGGTCGGCCTCGGCTTTTTCGCCGCCGCAATCGCCCACCTGATCCTCCACGGATTTTATAAGTCCTACCAGTTCCTCTCGGCAGGCGAGTCGGTCGAGCACACGAGTCCCGAGAGTCACAGCCACAATCAGTCCTCGCTGGGCGTCCTCGGGGCGACGGCGACGATCGTGACCGCGGTGGCCGGTGGCCTCGTATTCGCGGCGTTGACCGGCAAAGGGACGAGTCTCGACAGTGGCCTGCTGTTGACGCTGGTGGTCATTCTCATGACCTTACAGGCGAGCCGGAGCGTCGTCACGCAGTCGGCGCTTCCGTCGACGCTTCGTTACGGGGCGGTGCCGCTGATCTTCCTGCCTGCGATCGCACTCTATGGCGTGGTGTACCGCGGGATGGAGGTCCTGCTCGCTGACCTCCCGCTGGTGACCGCCCCGACCGAGCTCACGGCGGTTCACGCCATCATCGCCGCCGTGTTCCTCCTGGCGTACGTCGCCATCGAGACCGACGCCTACCGCCGCAGCACACGGCTGTACGTCCTGTTGCTGAACGCGAGCCAGCCGCCAGCCGAGACGCTCGTCATCTCCGCGGAGGAATACAATGCACACTGAACACACAGAAACGGACAACCTACACGACTGTATTGAGCGCGCAGTAGCCACCGTCGGCTCGGTCTGGCCGATCCACTCGTTCGTGACGGCCAACCCGCTTGCGGGGTTCGAAGACCGACCGTTCCACGAGGCCGCAGAGCGCGCCGAGGCGCTGTTCGGCGGCCGTAGCTACCCGAGCGCCGATGTCTTCGGCCGCGCCTACGAACAAGGGCAGATCGACCCCGAGGTGCTGGCAGCCGAACTCGCCGTCCACGGCTACGACGACAAGCCCGAGGCGCTCCTCAATCGGTTAGCTGAGTCGACTCCTGCTGACGACACCACGGACGATGAGGGGTCGGCCACCGACCGCGTCGACAGCTTGCTGACGAAGTGGCTGGCGGCGTTTCTCGCCGAGGGGACCGCCGAGTGGCCGATGCCGAACCGCGAGCAGGGCTTTTATACGGCGTTCCGCGAGGTCGCCCGCTACGACGGCGAGCTTCCGGACCCGGCGGCGATCGCCACCCTGCCCGACAAGCCCGAGGAAGTTATCGAGGACGCGCTTGCCGAGTTCCCGCCACACGAGTGGGAGTCGATCGCCGAAGCGCAGTTCGCCGCCCTACCCGGCTGGACCGGCTTCATCAAACAGCGCGCAGCCGACGACGGCGACTGGCAGTCGACCTGTCCCATTTCGCTTTCGGGCTATCTGGCCGTCCGTCTCGCGCTCGCAACCCAGTTCGACGCGCCGATCGAGCCCGCAGCGTCGACTGAGCCGTCGGCCGAGCCGTCGACCGATGCCAACAGCGACGGCAAAGCAATCCCGCTTGCGGAGGTCTGGCTACGCGCGTGGGAGGCCAGCTACCGCGGCGAGTTGGTCGAGGCCGTCACAAGCGAAAGCGAGTCGCTGGCCGAGCGTCGACCGACGACCCGTCCCGACGCCCAGCTCGTCTTCTGTATCGACACCCGCTCGGAGGTGATCCGTCGCCACATCGAGTCGACGGGCCACTACGAGACCCACGGCTACGCTGGCTTCTTCGGCATCCCGATGCGCTACGAGGGCTACGATTCCGAGGTGACCGTCGACGCCTGTCCGCCCATCCTCGATGCCCAACACCACATCACCGAGCGTCCGAGCCACGACTGCGGGCCCGAACACGAGCATCACGACCAGTGGCACGAGACGAAGGACGTGGGCGCGAGCCTGCTCGAGGCGCTGAAATCCAACGCTGCGACCGCCTTCAGCTTCGTCGAGAGCGCGGGTGCGGGCTACGGGGCCGCACTGGCGGCTCGCACGCTGCTACCCGACCGCCTCGCCGCCACGCGTGAGACGGTCGACAGCGCGCCCGAGACCCACGCGTTCTGCGAGCCGCGGGTCGACTACAACCCCGACGGCATCCACGCGCTCCGCGAGGGGCTCACGATGGACGAACAGATCGAGTACGCCGCGACGGCGTTCGAACTCATGGGCTGGAAGACCTTTGGCCGCCTCGTCGTGTTCACCGGCCACGCCAGCGAGACGGCGAACAATCCGTTCGATTCGAGTCTGGACTGTGGAGCCTGCGCTGGCCACCGCGGCGGGCCGAACGCCCGCGTGCTGGCGGCCATCTGCAACCGCGAGGCCGTGAGGGACGGACTCCGCGAGCGCGGGTTCGAAATTCCCGACGACACCCTGTTTCTCGCGGCCGAACACAACACGACGACCGACGAGGTGACCCTTTACGACGATTCGGTTCCCGAAAGTCACCACGAGGATGTCGACGCGCTCCGTGCGGACCTCGAAACCGCCCGTGAGGCCGCCGCGGCAGAACGTACCGACGCGATGGGCGTGGACGCCGACGCGGCCTCCGAGAGCGATCCGATCAGCGAGACCGCACGCCGCGCAGTCGACTGGGCCGAAACCCGTCCCGAGTGGGGGCTGGCTGGCAACGCAGCGTTCGTGATCGGGCCGTCGGCGCTCACCAGCGAGCTTGATCTCGACGGCCGGTCGTTCCTGCATTCGTACGACTGGACGACCGACCCCGACGGCGACGCCCTCGAAGCGATCATGACCGGCCCGATGGTCGTCACCCAGTGGATCAACACCCAGTACTACTTTGCGACGGTCGACACCGCGGTCTACGGCAGCGGCTCGAAGGTCACCCAGAACCCCGTCGGCAACGTCGGCGTCTATCAGGGCAACGGCGGCGACCTGATGGCCGGACTCCCCCTCCAATCGGTGATGGACGCCGACGACGAGCCGCACCACCAGCCGCTGCGTCTGTCGACGGTGATCCACGCGCCCGTCGAGCAGGTCCGCGAGGTGCTCGCAGCAAACGAGGGGCTCGCCGAACTGCTGGACAACGGCTGGCTCTCGCTTTCGGTGGTCGACCCGACACAGGACCACGCAGCCGTCGCCTACGAGGGCGACGGCGAGTGGCAAGCGGTCGGCGAGCCTGGGGTTGTGGCCGAACCACAGACGGCCCAGCCGGTCGCCGACGACTGATACGGTTTCTCGTCCTTATTCAGCGAGCGCGAGGGAGACGCGGTCGGCTTCGATGGTTTCGAGGAACGCACCGTAGCCGCCGACAGTGTAGCGTTCGCCGCCGGATTCGACCTGCAAGCTGTGTTCGACCGGAAACGAGTTGTTGGTCGGCTCAATCAGCCCCTGGGTCGTGGCGACGACGCGACACGAGAGGTCGACCGGCTCGTTGTCGGCGGTGGTTCGGCCCTCGATTTCTGCGTGGAGGTCAGCGTCGTCTCGAAGCCACAGCGTGGCCTGAAAGACGATCTGCCGGAAGTTCTCGGCGGGAAGTGGGAGGGCCGCAGGATCGTCGACGCTGGCCTCGCGGGCGACCGGCCAGTAGTTGCCGAAAAACGAGGCGACGATGACGGGCCCGAGGTGTTTCTGGGCGAAGACGATCGCCTGAGTGTCGCTGTGGGCGCTCGTCAACATCTCAATGGGGGCGACCAGTCCCTCGCGTCGGTCGGCAGTCAGCATCGTCGGCATCCGCTCGCGCCAGACACGGGTGACGCTGGCCAGCCGTGTGGTTTCCACTGGGAGCTCTACGGTTCCCGAAACGAGCAGGATCACCAGCACGCCGCGGTCCCGCGCGGCTCGGAGTTCGTCGGCGATCTCCGCAACGAGCCTATGAGGGACCGACAGCGTCAGTTCCTCTTCGGCATCGGCGATGAACGACCGGAGCCGCTTGCAGACGGTTACCCGGCTTTTGACCACCTCGAAGTGATCGGTCGACGGCTCGGTGCTGGTGTAGCGGGATTCGAGGGCAGGTTGTATCGCCTCAGCGTCCCGAACCAGCTCCTCGACGACGGTTTCGGGCGGCCGCGCTCGAATCGTCGTCGGTACCGCGTGGTCCGAGACGTCGACGAACCCGCGATCCTGAAGCGTTTCGCTGACGCTGTAGACGTAGCGCTTGGAGACGCCCGCCACGTCGGCGATCGTGCTGGCAGTTGCCTCGCCATGCTCCAGAAGAGTCAGATAGGTGTCGACTTCCTTTTCCGAGAGGCCGAACCGTCGCAGGTGCGCCCGGAGCGTGGCATCGTCCATAGCTCCATTGCACTGTGCCATCACTTAACGCTGCGTGTCCAAGAGCCTACGCCGATCGACAGACCACGACGTCGTCGACGAGCAGGTAGGGTCGATCGGTCCGGTCGGCTTCGGCGTCGTCAGTCTGTGCGTAGCGCTTGCGGAGCGGTCGGTCCGTGACGAGATCGGTCGACGCGACAGGCTCGGGCAGCCTGATCGCCCGTGGTTCGTCGTCGAAGTTCAGGACGACCAGTAGGCGGTCGACGCCGTCATCACGGGCAAAGGCGACGACGCGGTCGGCTCCCGCGGTTTTGCCGTCGCCGTTGGCGACGACGACTGGCGGGGTGGCATTGTCCTGGCTCTCGTCGGGGGCCGTAGCGCCATCAGTCGACGTCGACTCGTCGGGGGTGTCGGCCCCCGCGTCTGCGGGTTTGGGCCGCTCGGCAACCTCTACATCCAGCGGCTCGATCCCGCCCGATTTTAAAACGGAGTACTCGCGTCGGAGCGTCGACAGCGCCCGATGGAAGTCGGTGAGGGCGGCGTCACCGTCGTGCCACTTCATCGGGCCGCGTTTGGCGGTCATCCCGCGCTCCTGACCGTAGTAGATCATCGGCGCACCCGGCAGCGTGAACGTCGCGGCAGCGGCCGCGCGCAGGGCGGCCTCGTCACACTCGGTTAAGTAGCGTGTCTCGTCGTGGTTTTCGATGTACCGCAAATGGACCGCCGACTCGGGGAAGCCCTGCCAGACCGCATCATCGAGCGCCTCGAAGATCTTCTCGGCGGGCGCGCTGCCATGGCCGATGTCGCGGAGCGTCCCGTAGAGGGCGGTGTCGTAGTGCATGTGGAACTCCGCCTCGTGGTAGTGGGGGTCTCGGGGGATGGTCTCGTCAAGGAGTAGAAAGTCGTCGGGGACGCGCTCGCGGACCTCCTTCCAGAAGCCGTGGGGAACGCCCCACGCCACGTCACACCTGAAGCCGTCGACCACGTCGGCCCACTCGTCGACCACCTCAAGCATCCACCGGCGGACGTCGAGCGAGTCGTAGTTGAGATTGGGGATGCGCTGCCAGTTGAAGTAGAACTCGGGAGCGCCCTCGCCGGCCCAGTCGACGCCGGTGTGGTCGTTGGCTCGCGAGACACGCCGGTAGTGGTCGGCGTACTCGGGAAGACCGGCCGAATGGAGTTGGAAGGTCGGATGATCCCGCGAGGTGTGATTGATGACGAGATCGAAGACGACGCGGATGCCCGCCTCGTGGCAGCGGTCGACGAGCGATTCGAACGCCGAGCGGTCGCCCAGGTCGGCCGCCATCGAGAAGTAATCGGTGGTGTGGTAGCCGTGTTTCGTCGGGCTCGCGAGCACAGGCGTCAGCCACAGGACGTCGACCGCCAGCGATTGGAGATAGTCGACACGGCGCTCGATCTCCCGGAAGGTACTCGGCGGCGTCTCGCCGGCGAACGAGCGAACGAAGATCTCGTACACCGTCGGCGAACGCGCCCACTCGGGTGGATCGTTCGGTCGACTGATGGCGAGCGAGTTCTCGTGATGGCGAATCGTGAGCGTGTCGGCGACCGACCGTCGCTCGCCCACCGCGACGGCGTGAACCCGGAGCGTCTCGGGCACCGCGTCGACCGGCACACGGAGTTCGCGACCGTCGATCTCGTAGGCCGATTCGGGCAGCCAGTCGCGGTCGTCGACGAGGAGGTCGACGTCGAGATCGGCGTCGGCGTGGTCGGTGTCGGGCGCGGCGGTTGCGGTGGCGGTGACCACGAGCGTCTCGTCGTCGACGCGGCCGTCGAGCCGACACCGGGGTCGACCCGGCCCGTCGACGGTGACTGCGTCGTGGACCTGCTGGTCGAACTGGTCGTTCAGACAGAAGGCGTAGGGGTGCGTCCCCGGCGGGAGATCGAGGTCGACGACGAACCGGTCGTCTCGACGGCTCGGCCGGGTTCGGCCGACGACCTGCTTGTTGAACGGCCCGATAACCGACACCGAGTCGACCTCGGAGACGGGGATCGGCAGCTCGTCGAACGGGAGGTCGACCTGGGTAGACTGTCGGTCGCTCGGATAGGCACGAACGGTCTGGAGGAAGGTTTCGTCGGGCGTTTCGAGTTCCAGTCGATACCGACCCGGCACGTCTGGAGTGAACTCGATACACGGCTCAAAGCCTGCCTCGGCGCTGCTCTCGGTGGGACGGTCGATCAGTGTCCACCGGTAGGTGGCGTCGGGGTCGGGCGACCGTGGGGCGAGGTCGACACGGTCACCGACCGACACGAACCGTGGCGGACCTGGGGCGTCCATGCTCTGTATCCAGTGGTGAACCGTCTTGACTGTTGTCGTTGGAAAAAACGTGTGAACAACAAATACACCAAGAATTAATACACAGCAAGTGAGGATGTAGGTGTGCAACTACGTGACACACTCGATGATTTTAAACAGTCATCGGGAAATACAACCCGATTTCCGGGGGAACGACGCACGATTACTGGTCGTTTCTCCGGTGACGGCCGGCGACTCGTGCATGTCGACGGCGGTAGTCTGCGGGATTTCGGGTATCCACTATCGGGACTGACGGGCATCGAGCGATCGCGGTTCGGCCTCAGGGTCGGCGGCCAAACCTACTGGTTCGACGAAACCGAGCCGACACAGACGTACGAGGGGTCGACAACGCTGGTCGAGACGACACACGACACACCCTTTGGATCACTTACCCAGCTGGATCTCACAGTGGGCGACGCGCATCTGACGCGATTCGACGCCACGGAAATCGGTGTGGGCGACGAGTTCGTCGAACTGGTCGCCTACCTGTCGTTGGCCCCCGAAGGCCAAGACAGCCAAGTAGGCCAACTCCACCACGAGGACGTGATCGAGGTCTACCACCAGCGCGAACACGACTTCGTCTCCAGTACGACGGGCTTTACCCAGGTTCGCGGACAGATCCCGGTCGCCTTCGAGGACCTGCTGGACGACGAACCCACGGAGTACCCGCGACCGGCGGGCGATCATCGGTACTCCGAGGACCGACTCAGCGGCGATCTGATCTGTTCGCTCCCGCTCCACAACGAGTCGACCACGCTGATTACACTCCTGGCTGACTGGACCGAGACCGACCGCGAGGCGACGCTTAATCGCCTGGCGGACCTGCGCGAAGAGTTCGTCGACAGCGCCGCGTTCACCGAGGCTGCGACGGCCGCACTCCCGGTGGGCAAGCGCCGCGGCGGCTCGCAAATGCTCCGGGAAGCCGTCAGTGCCGACGTTCGGGTGCTGTCGCTGCTGCGCGGCAAGACCGGCCTGCGGATCGCCGGGCCGAACTTCGATCCGTACTATCGCTACTCCGGGGGGTACGGCTACACCTGGTTCCGCGACGACGCCGAGATCTCGCGGTTCGTTCTGGAATCCGACCACCACTTCAATCTCGGGCTCGACGAGTGGCACGCCGAAAGCGCCCGCGCCTACTGTGACACCCAGCGCGACGACGGCAGTTGGCCCCACCGCGTGTGGCCCCACAACGGCGCACTCGCGCCGGGGTGGGCCAACGCTAAGCTCGAAGCCGGGAGCGACGACGACTATCAGGCCGACCAGACCGGCAGCGTGATCGCCTTCCTCGCCAACTTCTACCGATCCGGCATCGAGGACGCCGAGCTCGAAGCGCGGGTCGTCGACACCCTCGAGTCGGCGCTCGAAAGCCTCGACGGAACCCTGGAGGCCGACGGTCGACCGATGGTCTGTCAGAACGCGTGGGAGGATTCCATCGGGCGGTTCACCCATACGACGGCGACCTTCCTGGAGGCCTACAGCGCGCTGGCGGCGACTGACCTCGACATCGCCGACCACGCTCACGAGCAAGCCCGGCGAGTCTACGAGGCGATCAACCACCTCTGGCTCGACGATCGCGGTATCTTCGCGCTGCGCGAACACGGCGGCGGCGGACTCGACCGGCGGGCCGATTCGGCCACCCTCGCCTTAGTCGGTGCCCACCGCGCATACAGCAAGATCGAGACGGTCGACGACTACCGGCTCGACCAGCTCGATTCGCACACGCATACGATTATCAAGGCACTGTGGCACGACCCCGAAGAAAGTGATATTGCGGGCCTGTTCCGCTACGAGGGCGACCGCTGGCGGCAGGCCCACCAGGACCACGAAAAGATCTGGACGGTCTCTACCGGGTGGGGGGCGAACGCCGCCGCCCAGTTGGGCGCACTGCTGGCGGATCACGACGACAAGCGGGCCGTCGAAGCCGCCGCGCGAGCGCGGGAGCTCCTGGAGCTCGTGCTGCCCGGTGGCGTGCTGTGTGAGGACACCAGCTATCTCCCCGAACAGTTCTTCGATACGGGCGAACCAGACAGCGCGACGCCGCTGGGGTGGCCGCATGCGCTCCGACTGGCGACGGTTGCGCTGATGGACGAGCGGGGTGTGCTGTACGCTGCTCACAAGATCGCCGCCGACTGAAGCCACCTAGGCGATCAGCGGTCGACTGTTCTCCTATTATGGTTATAAGGAAATTGACATATTTGGAGAGTCGACCTGCGAAAAATATTTTGCTAATTAAAAGTTCGGCTAAATGTGCGAGACTGCGAAGAGGAATCTTGCAGCGGTATACGAAGTTTGATGGTTCAAAATTTGCGCCGAGGGGGAAAGCTGAGGGGGTGAGGTGGTGCAACCGCCTCCAGGGACGACACTGGAGCGATAGCGGTGATGAGGAGAATCAATATCATCCGGGCAAGGGTGTATTACTGGTTCTTCCCATATTCAGACCTAAACGCGCGACAGACATTAATGATCCTACTAACGTATTAGAGCGTACTTGCGAACGAAGGTATCCCGACTATGCTCTCTGTAGTGATAGCGGTCGACCCAGCAACGTAGTATAGCAATCACAGCCCCTATTGTGAATCTGAAACACCGTCGACCCTCACCATGCCAAACAACCACGCACCACCACAAACCCGAAGCCATTAAACAGGTCTCGGCAGTAGAACAGCCAACTCGCTGGAAACGGGCCACCAGTGGGCACCCGGTTCGCCGGGACGAAATGTGGTCGACTCACTCGACTGAATCGCAAGCGCCCGAGGACAACAATGGCAAAAAGCGCATACTCGCACATCCGAGACGCATGGAAAAACCCCGGCGAGGGCAAACTCGCCGAACTGCAATGGCAGCGAAAACAGGAGTGGCGGAACCAGGGCGCAATCGAACGCGTCGACCGCCCCACCCGCCTCGACAAAGCCCGCTCGCAGGGCTACAAAGCCAAACAGGGCATCGTCGTCGCTCGCGTGTCCGTCCGAAAGGGTAACGCACGCAAACAGCGGCACAAAGCCGGTCGACGCTCGAAACGACAGGGTGTCAACCGCATCGGCCGCCGGAAATCGATCCAGCGCATCGCCGAAGAACGAGCCTCCCGGAAGTTCCCCAACCTTCGCGTGCTCAACTCCTACTGGGTTGGCGAAGACGGCTCGCAGAAGTGGCACGAAGTGATCCTCGTCGATCCCGCCCACCCGGCCATCCAGAACGACGACGACCTCAACTGGATCTGCGAGTCCCAGCACAAAGGCCGCGCGTTCCGCGGTCTCACCGGCGCTGGCGACAAGGGTCGTGGCATGCAGAAACGCGGCAAAGGCACCGAGCACGCCCGCCCGAGCGTCAACAGCGACCGCAACCGCAGCAAATAACCCGATCCGGCGGCCCAACGCCGCCAGCACGGTCGACATGCGTTTTAATTATTCACGGACCACGAGCGTTGCTTGGGTCGATTCTCACGAAATAAAAATCGTCTCCGCGGTTCAATAGTCACGCTCCGAGATAGGTACGTATGTCACTGATGGACACCTACGAGGCCATCCTTTGGGGGATGATGGACAGCCTTGGCATCACCGACTCCTTGCGGCGGAAGCTGCTGGCGGCGGTCGCCATCCAGTTCAGCGTCGCTATCGCCTTGTTCGCCCTGCCGTTCGCGCTCGTGGGGACCGCCCTCTGGGTGCTTCAGGGCCTGTTGTTCGTCGGCGCAGTCGTCGCGTTCTACAACACCCTCCTGATCATCAGACAGGACCTCATCGATCCGCTGGAAGCGATCGAGACCGCGGCCGACGACATCGGGCGGGGCCACGTCGACACCGACCCCGTCGACGTCGAACAGGCCGACGAGGTCGGCGATCTGGCCGACTCCTTTGCCGCCTTGCAGGCGTACCTCACGACCGTCTCGACGCAGGCCGACGCGCTCGCCCACCAAGAGTTCGACGCCGACGCCCTCGACGAGCCGGTGCCGGGTCCCTTCGGCGAGTCGCTGGGCCGGATGGCCGCAAACCTCGAAACCCACACCCGCGAGATCGAAGCCCGCTCCGAGCGGCTCCAACGGCTGGTCGACGCCTTCGAGGCTTCGACGACCGCCGCCATCGACGGCGATCTGACCGCCACCATCGATCCCACAGTGATCGACGACGAGGCGGGGACCTACACGGTCGTCGTCGACCGCTACAACGAACTGCTGCGGACGCTCCAGAACTCGATCGGCGAGACCACCGGGTTCGCCGCCGCCGTCAGGGATTCGAGCGAGGCCGTCGACGAGAGCACGACCGAACTCGATCAGGCAGGCTCGGAGATCGCGGCCGCGACCGACGAGATCGCCGCGGGGGCCGACAACCAGCGCGAGCAGCTCCAGACCGCGGTCTCGGAGGTCAACACGCTGTCGGCGACCGTCGAGGAGATCGCCGCCTCCGCCGAGGAGGTGAGCCGGACCGCCGAAACCGCCAGCGAGGCCGCAATGACGGGGCGCGAGGAGGCCACCGAGACCGCCGACGAACTCTCGACCATCGAAGCTGAGATCACCGAGGCCGCCGACTCGGTCGACGCCCTCGTCGAGCGGATCGACGAGGTCGACGAGATCGTCTCGGTCATCAGCGAGATCGCCGAGCAGACCAACCTCCTTGCCCTGAATGCCTCGATCGAGGCCGCCCGCGTCAGCGACGGCGGCGAAGGGTTCGCCGTGGTCGCCGAGGAAGTCAAATCGCTGGCCGAAGAAACCCGCGAAGCCGCCGAGGAGATCGGCGAGCGGCTCGACGCGATCCAGACTCAATCGGACCGCACGATCGAGGACGTCGAGGCTGCGAGCGAGCGCGTAAGTGAGAGCACCGACTCGGTCGAACGCTCGCTGGGTCATTTCGACGAGATCGCCGCGGTCGTCACCGACCTCAGCGACAGCATCTACGAGATCAGCGAGGCGACTGACCAGCAGGCGACCTCCGCCGAGGACGTCGCCGCGATTGTCGACGACGTGGCCGCGATCAGCGATTCGACGGCCGCCGACGCCGCAGACGCCGCCGCCGCGGCCGAAGAACAGACCACCTCGCTGTCGACGGTCGCCGACACCGTCTCGACGCTCGCCGACGAAGCGACCGAACTCGAAGCCCAACTCGACGAGTTCGAGATCGACAACGAGGGCCACGTCGACGCCGAAGCGGTCGATCACGGCGGTCCAACCGACTACACCGAGCTAGACGACGATAGCGAGCAGTCGCTCATCGTCGAGCAGCCCAACGAGTCGGTCGACACCCGAACCAACGGCGCGGACGGTGCGGACGACGAGCCGCTCGACGACCCGGTGACGATCGCTGTCGAGTAGTCACGGTCACGGGGCCGTCGACCACACGCTTATTCTCACGGCAGCCAACCTACGGGTATGAGCCTCTCGCTGGACGCAACGCAACTCGACCGCTACTCGCGGCACATCATCATGGAGGAGATCGGCCCCGAGGGCCAGTCGACGCTCCTCGATAGCCGCGTGCTCGTCGTTGGCGCGGGCGGGCTGGGCGCGCCCGTCCTGCAGTATCTCGCCGCCGCAGGCGTCGGCACCATTGGAGTGGTCGACGACGACACAGTCGAGCGGTCGAACCTCCAGCGTCAAATCATCCACGCCGACAGCGACGTGGGAACGCCGAAGGTCGACAGCGCGGCCTCATTTATAAGCAATTTAAATCCTGACGTGAGCGTCGAGACCTACGAAACGCGGCTCTCGAAGGCGAACGCTGGGGAGATTATCGAGGGCTACGATCTGGTTGTCGACGCCTCCGACAACTTCCCGACGCGGTATCTGGTGAACGACGTGTGTCGACTGGCCGGGATTCCGGTCGCCCACGGGGCCATTTATAAGTTCGAGGGGCAGGTGACGACGCTGGTTCCCGAGGGGCCGTGCTACCGGTGTCTGTTCCCCGAAGCTCCAGCGCCGGGGACCGTGCCAGACTGTGCGACCACGGGCGTGTTGGGTGTGCTACCGGGCACCGTGGGCTGTTTGCAAGCGACCGAGGCGATGAAACTCCTGCTTGGCAAAGGCGAGGCGTTGGTGGGGACGATGCTGTGTTACAACGCGATGGATCTCTCCTTCGAGCGTGTCCCCTATCGTGCGCGCGAGGACTGTCCAATTTGTGGCGACGATCCGGTCGACTCCATCGAGGGCATCGAATATAGCGGCGGGTGTTCGATTGATGGGGTCGACGCAGACGTCGCCTCGTCGTCGTGATGTCGACGGAGTGAATGCGGTGATCGTTGAGTTTGTGTAGTGAGTTCGAATAACCAGAAACCCCCACCCACCATCAGTGGATCAGCCGCTAACGGGTGGGAATGAAAGGAGCGATTCGGGGCTTTCTGGGTCATCACGACCATCCATTCTAAATCGACCCAGACCATTCTTCGATCGAATATCGATAAATAAGCATTTTAAAGGTATTCGCCCAGTATTATCCCGGCATGGCCAAGATAAGCGTCGAAGTCCCCGACGAACTGCTCGAAGACCTTGACAGCCACGTGGGTGACGGCAAGAAGTTCGTGAACCGAAGCGAGGCCGTCCGCGCGTCAATCAGAAAAACCCTCGACATGCTCGACGACATCGACACACGGCGAGGTCGACTCGATGACGAGTAGCCAACTGGCCCCCGGCGCGCCGACCGATCGGCTGGCAATCGGTCAGGTCGCCCTGGTCGGCCTGTTCGTCACCGCGTTGGTGACCGCCCAGCTCACCGCCGCCAAGCTGCTGGCAATTCCGCTGCCGGTCGAGCTCCCGGCGGTCGGCGCTGAGATCGTCCTTCCGGGTGCGGCACTCGCGTACGCGCTGACCTTCTTCGCGTCGGACTGCTACGCCGAACTCTACGGCCGCCGGGCTGCACAGATCGTAGTCAACGTGGCGTTCGCACTCAACTTCGTCGTCCTCGCGCTGGTCTGGTCGACGCTTCGCGCGCCCGCCCTCAATCCTGAGTTCGCCGAGACCTTCGCGGCCGCACTCACTCCGAGCACCAACATCGTCCTCGGGAGCCTGCTGGCCTACATCGTCAGCCAGAACTGGGACGTGGTCGTCTTCCACTGGATCCGGGACTACACCGCCGGGAAGTATCTCTGGCTCCGAAACATCGCCTCGACTGCCAGCAGTCAGGCCCTCGACACCGTCATCTTCGTCACGGTCGCGTTCGTCGTCGCACCCGCCATCCTGAGGACCGGCGAGCCGGAGTCGACCGGCGTGGTCGGGGGCCTCATCCTCGGCCAGTACCTCCTCAAACTCCTCATTGCCCTCCTCGATACCCCCTTCGTCTACCTCGTCGTCCGCGCCCTGCGACCGGTGGGCGTCGACCCCCACGGCTACGCGGTCGACGACTGATCGTGTCGGTTCGTCGATCGGAAATCTGCCTCTACGAGATGGTCTGTTCAATGCTCCGACCCTGTCAGCCCGACTCCTCGGAGTCGAAGATGTCCGTCTCGACCGTCCGTTCGTAGGAGACGCCATCGAGCGGGAGTTCTCGTTCGACACCGTCGTACTCGACGGTCGCGGTGAAGTCGACGGTGAGCTGCGTCATCTCGTCGTTTTCGAGATGGGTGACCCACCACTCGTTGAGTTCCGAGTTGTCGATCGTCGCGTTCGCATCGATCTCGCGGCGCTCGTCGGCCGGGATCACCGTCCGCTCGGCGGCGGTGCCCTCGCCGACGACGACGCCGTTCATCCGGATCGTATACTGGATCTCGGTGATCGGAAGCGCGATGGGAAGCTCGTTTCTGGCGTTGATCGAGGCGTCGATCGGCGTTTCTTCGGCGGTAGCGTGGCCCCAGTCGGCGTTGGTCTCGGTGATCGTGAACACCGTGCGGTCGAACGCCGAGATCTCCCGGGAGCGATCCGAATTCAGCGGATCGAGAAGCTCGGTTTCGATCGTCCGTTCGCGCGTCAACTCGTCGGCCGGGGCGTCGACGCCGCCGTACTGGACGGCGACCGTGGGGTCGACCGTCACCGTTGTCGTCTCGTTGCGATTGATGTGTGTCACCCACCACGCCGGAATCCGGTCGTTGTTCAGCCACGTCGAGGTAGTGATAACGTCGTCGCGGCCCGCCAACTGCACCTGCGACTTGCGCTCACTGGCGAACTGGACATCGTTGAGCGCAACGGTGTACTGTACGTCGGCGACGCCGTCACTAAGTCTGAGCAGTCGCGGGTTGTCGACCGCGATCGCGGTCTCGACTTCGGTGCGGTTCTCGGTGACCGCTCCCCACTCGTTTTCGACGTCGGTGACCTCGGGTCGGTCGACGACGAAAACACCGTAAGCTGCGGCTCCGAGCAGTACCAGCACGACGGCAACGACGGCGACGAGAGAACGTCGACGCTTCGAGCCGAAGGCCATGATCGTTTTTTGTCTGCGGTTCGAACGTACTTAGCCGCTGTTGCCGACACCCAGCCGGAGACCGTCATCTGCGGACGAGAAAACCGAGAACTGAACGCCAGAAGACTGAACTCTGACGGCCGCTTATAAATGGCACTGATGAAAGCCCCGACTGTCGTTGCGATTTGTGGGAGTCTACGGGATGAAAGCTACACTCGGTTGGCGCTCGAACACGCCCTTGCAGCCACCGAATCAGCGGGCGCAGAAACCGAACTGATCGATCTCCGAAAGTGGGACCTCCCGTTGTTCGATCCGGACGACCGGGATCGAGGCGATGCGGTGAAACTACGGCAGGTTGTCGGTGCTGCTGATGCGGTGGTGATGGGCACGCCCGTCTACCACGGAATGGTGTCGTCGGCGCTCAAAAACGCCTTCGACTACATGGGCAAAGACGAGTTTGAAGCCACGACCGTCGGGCTGCTGGCAACCGCAGGTGGTGGCTCGTATGCACCCACGCTGGAGCATTTGCGAACAGGGGTTCGGACGGTCCACGGCTGGACACTCCCCCACGAGGTCGGGATTCGCGGGGCATACAAGGCGTTTGAAGATGGGGAGTTCGTCGACAGCGACCTCGAAGCACGGGTGAAAAAGCTCGGCCGGATGGCCGCCGAGTACGCGCGAATCGAGCCCAGATCGCTATAGGCGGCGTACGAACCCACTTATAAATAGGCGGCGTACGGATCGATATGAACGACACCGAGCCGTCGACCCGCGAGTCGGCGCTCTACACAAGCCCGCGCACCGACATCTCCCAACACCAAGGGAAATTTCGGATTCACTTCAATTTCCCCGGACGTGCGGTTCCGGACCACGAGGATCACGGGTATGGGCCGCTGTCGACGGTCGTCGAGTCCTTTTTGGACCCGGACACGCTGATCCGGATGCACCAGCACCGGAATGAAGAAATCATTTCGTGGGTTCCGGCGGGCGTGATGCGCCACGAGGACCGCCAGGGTAACTCGCTGGTCACGGATTCCGAGCAGCTGATGATCATGGGCGCGGGCAGTGGCTTCTGGCACTCCGAGAAAACCCTCGCTGACGATCCGCCGCTCCGGATGCTCCAGATCTTCGTTCGTCCTCACAGTCTCAGTTTGGAGCCGACTATTCAGCACGAACCGATTCCGGAGTCGACGCCCAACGAGTGGCGGCACCTGTTCGGTCCCGAAAACACCGACGCACCGCTGTCCGTCCGTAACGCGGTCGAGTTGTACGATTGTTGGGTCGACCAGGGCTCAACCGTCTCGCTACCCTCGCGTCCGGGGTGGGACACCTACTGCTACGTGTTCGAGGGGGCGGTGACGACTGCGGATGGGGAGACTGAAATCGGCACCACCGAAAGCGCGCTGGTGACCGGCGAGAGCGACGAAGAAGTCATGCTGACTGCGACCGAGGACTCGGTGCTTGTCGCTTTCACCATCGACCCCGACGCGCCGATTACGCGGCAGGGGACGATCGGTCGCTGACCGAACCGAGGGTTGTCATGCCGACGCGCCGGCGTATTGGGAGGCCGTCGACTGCAACTCCTCGATCAGGCCCATATCGGCAGCGTGGACGCCGCCGTCGACCGGGTGATCGAGTTCGCGGCTCTCGATCAGTTCCCACCCGTCGCCGTCGACGTCGTAGCTCAGCGCGTGGGCCGTAGCGTCGATAACCACCACGAGCGCGATAGCGAACCGTGAGGCTTCTTCGAGGAAGACCGGAAAGTTGCCAGCGATGTTCTCGCTATCATCGAGGGCGTCGACTTCAGAGCGCTGAAGCGGGCGATCCGGGAGGAGATCGGTGAGTGTCATACAGATATAAAGCCGAGACAGCGGTTTGAACGCGGTGGTTCGTGGTCGACTGAGGCAATTAAAAATGCGCCGTCCGGGAGTCCCGCGAGCGAAGCGAGTGGGACATCGGACGGCGCACGACGAAGGAGTGCGCCGTCCGGGAATTGAACCGGAACCAGACGGTCACCCTCGCTTCGCTCGGGTGCTGCGACTGGTAGGATTCAATTCCCGTGGCGATTTTCGTTGTTCGCTTCGCTCACGACAGAAAATGCGCCGTCCGGGAATTGAACCCGGGCTAGAGCCTTGGGAAGGCTCTGTCCTACCACTGGACCAACGGCGCGCACTCAATCTGAAGCCGTCGACGGGCATAAATCCCGCCATTCGGCTATCAAATAGTGTCAACAGTTTTGATTTCAAATAGTCTGTGGAACCCGACGTCGCTACATAACAACTGTCTAGTGACGTGTCTGTCCGGAGATTTCTTCAGGTCGTCAGTGTGAGATTACGAAGTGTGCATTACTACCTGTCGACCGATTCTGAGAACAGATAGTGTTGCTCGTACATCTCGTTGATCTGTTGTTTCACCGTCCCGCGATAGGTGCCAAAGCCTTGATGTTGGAACGCTTCTGGTGGCTGTTCACCCATCGTTAGATACCGGTCACGAACCTGCGCACTCAAATTTGTCACGAGTAACAGCCGAAAGAGTTCGAACTCATGGAGATCAATCGATGGGAGTTCGATACGCGCGTCGGGCTCACGGTCCAGCGGCGCTTTTGCGCCTTGGTCTGCTCGGTTTTTCCGTCGGTGTGCAGATAGTGCATTTCAGAGACCGCCTCACGTTCGAACGCCGGATCAGGGTCGACCTCCAACTCTAACCCTTCTTGCGGCAACATCGAGACCGCGCCACCGGTCTGCTGACGAACGTGCGCTAACTCATGAGCCAAGACGTGCTGGCCCTCGGATGAGGACGGATCGTACTCGCCATGATTGAACGCGATGTGGTTGCCAACCGTGAACGCCCGCGCACTGATCGCCTCACAGGCGGCCGCAGCCTGCGGTCCAGTATGGATTCGCACGTCGCCAAGCGAGTCGCCCATCCGGTCTTCGATCGCCCTCTGGATCGAGGAATCGAGCGAGCGACCGGTCGACGAGACCACCTCTCGAACCGACTCCGGAACACCCGTCTCACCGGCCCGCGCCGACCCACCGGCGGCCTTCTCGCTCCGAAGCACCGACCGGCGGTTCTGCCGTTCGATGTTCGTCGGCACTTCGGGCGGCCGGGCGGCCTGCCGCTGGCGGAAGGCTTCCATACTCCGCGTCTTGCCCATGACCGTCGAGGGCATCCCCTCGTCGACCCACTCGTGGACGCGGTGGCCGTAGGTCGACTCGTGCATCTGCAACCGCTGGAGGGTCCGCCGGTTCGGAATCTCCATGCCGAAGTGGCTCTCGCCTTTCTCGATGTCGTTCGTCCATATTCCAGCAGGGGCCGACGGCTGTTTCGGGACCGTCGACCGCGGGGTCGGCCCGCGCGTCGACTGGTTCCGATTTACGGTCGGGCCACGCTGGACGTCGGTTGGACTCGCGGTCGGCCCCCGGGTTCGACCCCGCTGGTGCGAGTCGTCCGACCGTTCGTCGTCCGGCCGGCGCGATGAACGGAATCCCATCTGTGTCCTGTACCCAATTCGTTCTGTCTTCTGATATAAACGTTCGCCCGAAGCGCTCCGCAGCGCAGTCTGGACACGAAACACCGTCGTTCGGGCGTCGAAAGCGGACAGGCGGGATCGTTTCGGGTCGAACCCAGTGGACGGATTTCCAGCGCGAACAACCAACTGAGCCACGGGATAATTCGAAGCACCGTCTCTGCGGAGACGATCTCTCGTGAGTGACAGCAACTTCTGCCTCTGTACCGAACTGATTCCATGCGACTGTTCGTCAGCGTCGACCTCCCAGCGCACCTGACAGACGCACTCGAGTCGGTCCAGGCCGCCTTTCGCGACATCGAGGGGCTCCGACTCGTCGACCCGACACGGGCACACATCACGCTCACGTTCCTCGGCGAGGTCGATCCCGAGCGCGTCCCGGAGCTCGAAACGGCCATCGAGCGGGTGGCCGACGAGAGCGGAGTCGACCCCTTCGAGTGCACCGTCGGCGGCCTCGGCGTCTTTCCCTCGCGAGCGTACATTCGCGTGGTCTGGACCGGCGTTCGCCCGGGTCGTGGCGCGGCCGAGTTGACCCGGCTTCACGACGCACTCGAAACGGAGCTGACCGCACTCGACTTCGAGACCGATAGGCACGCGTTCACACCCCACATAACTCTTGGACGGATGGACGACGCGAGGGGGAAATCAAAGGTCCAAGCGCTCGTCGACGAGACTGATCCGACCACCGGAACGTTTCAGGTCGAGAACATTCACCTGAAAGCGAGTCGACTGACCAACTCGGGACCCGAGTATGAGACGGTCAGCACGGTCGACCTGTAGCCAACAGCCCGCAACGGCCAAATCCGGGGAATCATTAAGTAGACGGGACGGATTCACACAGGCAGATGGCGGACGATCCCGAAGAGATGCTGTCGTGGGACCAGACTGTCTTCCGTGACGAACACGTCTTCGAGATCGACTACCTCCCCGACGCCTTCCACCACCGCACCAGCCAGCTCGAAAGCCTGAAATACGCGCTTCGACCGGCTGTAAGGGGCTCGCGGCCGCTGAATACGCTGATCCAAGGGCCACCAGGAACCGGTAAAACCACAGCCGTTCAAAAACTGTTCGGCGAACTCGGCGGCCAGACCGAGATCCAGACCGTTCGGGTCAACTGCCAGGTCGACTCGACCAGGTATGCGGTCTTCTCACGGATTTTTCAGGGCATTTTCGACTACGAGCCACCCTCGTCGGGAATCTCGTTCAAAAAGCTCTTTGGGCAACTCACCGAGCGGTTGGTCGACGACGAGGACGTCCTCATCGTGGCGCTCGACGACGTGAACTACCTGTTTTACGAGAACGAGGCCAGCGACACCCTGTACTCGTTGTTGCGAGCCCACGAAACCCACTCGGGAGTCAAAATCGGCGTCATCATCGTCTCGTCGGATCTCTCGCTTGACGTGATCGACGAGATTGATACGCGCGTCCAGAGCGTCTTTCGGCCCGAAGAGATCTACTTCCCGCGATACGCGGTCGACGAGATCCGGTCGATCCTCCGCGAGCGCGCCGACCGCGGCTTCCACGAGGACGTTATCGGTGAGACGGGCATCGAACGCATCGCTGAGCTCACCGCCGACAGCGGCGATCTTCGTGTCGGAATCGACCTGCTGCGGCGGGCGGGGATGCACGCCGAGATGCGTGCCTCGCGGACGATCAGCGACCAAGACATCGAGTCGGCCTACGAGAAGTCCAAACACGTCCATCTCTCCAGGAGCCTCCGGGGGCTGTCGGATTCCGAGCGCGCGCTTGTCGAAGTGCTCGTCGATCACGACGGCGAGCGCGCAGGCGCGGTGTACGAGGAGTTCGAGGAGGCCACCGGGCTCGGCTACACGCGGTACACCGAACTGGTGAACAAACTCGACCAGCTCGGGATTATCGAGGCCCGGTACGCCGACGTTGAGGGCCGCGGCCGGTCGCGAACGCTCTCGCTTGAGTACGAGCCCGAGGCAATCCTCGACCGGCTCGATTAGTGACCCAACTCCGATAGCTGTTTGAGGGGTCCCCACACAGCCAGCAGTATGAAGTCGACGAACGGAAGCAACGAGGCCAAACGTCGCGCAGGCGAGGCCGCCGCCGAGCAGGTCTGCGACGGGATGGCGGTCGGCCTCGGCACCGGGAGCACAGCCGCCTTCGCGATCGAGGCGCTCGGCGAGCGGGTCGACGCCGGCCTTGATATCGTCGGCGTGCCGACCTCGTTCGCCAGCCGCGAGCTCGCCATTGACGCCGGCATCCCGCTCGTCGGCCTGGACGAGGTCACGGGGCTCGATCTCGCTATTGATGGTGCGGACCAGGTCCGTATCGACTCGGGAGACTGCATCAAAGGCGGCGGCGCCGCCCACACCCGAGAGAAGATCGTTGCCGCCACGGCCGACGAACTCCACCTCGTGGTCGACGAAACCAAAGTTGCCGAGCGACTGGACCACACAGTAGCTATTGAGGTGATTCCGGCGGCTCGTCCCGGCGTCGAACGAGCAGTCGACGACCTGGGCGGCTCGCCGACGCTCCGCCGCGCAGCCGACAAGGACGGCCCGGTTGTCACCGATAACGGGAACCTCGTCGTCGATGCTGATTTCGGAGCGATTGACGACCCTGCAGGGCTGGCCGCGCCGCTCTCGGCGGTTCCGGGCGTCGTCGAACATGGACTGTTCGTCGACCGAACGTCGGCGCTCTACGTTGGCAGGCCAGACGGGGTTTCGGTGTCGACGTACTGATACCGTACGTATTCAACGAGCCATCGGCTGTCAGGCGTGGGGTCAAAAAAACGGGGATCGGGTCGGCCTTACAGGTCGCGGGGCTGGACCGTCTTCCGGTCGTTGTCCTCTGCTCGGCGGGCGGCGTCTTCGAGAAGCTCCTCGACCTCTGCGTCGAGTGCGTCGTAAAAGTCCGAAGCAACGTTTTTGTCGTTCAGCGCTTCCTTAACGGCTGCTTTGACGATAAGATCTGCCATGCACCCTGTCGTACCGAGTCCTGTGTAATAAGGGTTGTTATGTGATTCGTGTCGAAAAGGGCTGGACGCTAGTCTGGACCCCTGTATGACCCAAATTGTGAATGTCGACACGGAGCGGTTTCGCCACCATTATATACGCAGGCCGACCGACAGCTACGACCCAGTGGATCACCGTCGACACACCATGAGAGAGACGCTCGAAGCGCTTGCGGCGGGCACACTGTCGGTAGCGACTGCCGAGGCGCGACTCTCGGGCTACGCCACGACACCGTCAGGTCGGTTCGACGCCGCCCGCGAGCAACGACGCGGCATTCCTGAGGCGATTCTGGCCGAGGGCAAAACACCGGGTGAAGTAGTCGAGCTCGCCGAAATGGCCGTCGAAACCACCGACCGCGCGCTCGTCACCAGAGCCGACGACGCGACTACCGAAGCCGTCGAACGCGCGTTTGGCTCAGCAGAAACGGTAACTGTGAGCGTCGACGACCGGGCCAGGACGATCACAGTCACGAGCAACGGGTTCGACCAGCTCTCGCTGGCCGCCGAGGTGTGTATCGTCACCGGTGGCACCTCGGACTACCCCGTGGCTGGTGAGGCGGCCGCCGTCATCAAGGCCGTCGGGGCCGACTGCACAGTGATTCAGGATATCGGTGTTGCCAACATCGACCGACTGTTCGATCAGATAGATCGGATTCGATCCGCCGACGTAGTGGTCGCGGTCGCGGGCCGCGAGGGCGCACTACCGACCGTGGTCGCCGGACAGGTCGACTGTCCCGTGATCGGCGTACCGGTCTCGTCGGGCTACGGCGCAGGCGGCGACGGCGAGGCCGCGCTGTTGGGGCTGTTGCAGTCGTGTTCGGCGCTGTCGGTCGTCAATATCGACGCGGGCTTTACCGCGGGCGCACAGGCCGCACTCATCGCCCGTGCGGTCGACGGGTCGACTGACTGAATAGAACAAACCGAACGCTGGTAACTAACTAGTAACCAAACGTTACGATTCATTATATAAATAGAAGAAGAGTATTTGACTACTCACGGCCTAGAATCGTCACCGGCTTGCAGTGGAGCCGGGGATAAATGTCACGTTGCGATCATTGCGGGTCACACGTTTCGGACCGCTTCGCACGGGTGTTTGCCGACGAGTTGGGACAGGTGTTTGCCTGCCCGTCCTGTTCGGCCAACGCTGGCATCGCCGAAGCCGCCCGAGAACGAACCCGCAGCTAAGTTAGGGGGACCGTGAACAGCCCACTGAACAGCCATATTCGGCCATTGGGGGGCCGACGCCAGTCGGTCAATGGCCGATTTTTGCCGACCACGAAACCACTTTTGTACCAGTGACGACACCGTCGACCGTGAGCGACCACTACGTCTACATGCTCCGGTGTGCCGACGACAGCATCTATACGGGCTATACGACCGACCCCGACAGACGACTGGCCGAACACAACGCCGGTAAGGGTGCGAAGTACACACGCGGACGAACACCAGTCGAACGCGTCTATCTCGAATCCCACGAAACCAAGTCCGCCGCGATGCGCCGCGAGTACCGAATCAAACAACGCAGTCGAGAGGCGAAACTGGCGCTCATAGCAGGCGGTTCGGCCTTCGAACCTGACAGCACAGCGTAGTGTCGCACCTCACACATTTTTATCAGTTGCGAAAGGAGAGATTGTATGGACAAGATTGCTTTCGGCACCGATGGGTGGCGTGCAACCCTGGATGTGTTCACAGACGAGCGAGTCCGGATCGTCGGCGAAGCGGTCGCCCGCTATCTCGAAGACGAGGGGTACACCGACCCCGTCATCGTCGGCTACGACGCCCGCGAGACCTCGCCCGGCTTCGCCGAGAGCCTCGCCGAGATCATGGCTGGCCACGGGTTTGACGTCCTGCTTCCCAAACGCGACTGTCCGACCCCAGTGATCGCCTACGCAATCGTCGACCGCGGGCTGTCGTGTGCACTCATGGTCACCGCCTCGCACAACCCGCCGGAGTACAACGGTGTCAAGTTCATTCCCGAGGACGGTGCGCCTGCGCTGCCCGAGCGGACTGAAAAGATCGTCGAGAACCTCGCCGAACCCGATCTGCTTCCCGAAGACGAGTGGGGCGAAATTAAAGAAGTAGATCCGATTCCGAACCACGCCGACCACGCCCACGAACTCGTCGACGCCGATCTCTCGGAGCTTACGATCGTCTACGATGCCCTGTACGGCAGCGGCCAGGGCGTCACCGACGCGCTGCTCGAATCGGCGGGCGCGGACGTGGTTCGTCGACGCTGTGAGAAAGATCCCACCTTCGGCGGCGGCGAACCCGAGCCGAGTCCGAGCAACCTCCAGCCGCTCGCCGAGGCAGTCAAAGAACACGATGCGGATCTCGGGGTCGCTAATGACGGCGATGCCGACCGGATCGCCATCTGTACACCCGACCGCGGCTATCTCGACGAGAACCTCTTTTTCGCCGCTGTTTACGACTATCTTCTAGAGACTGATTCGGGCCCCGCGGTCCGCTCGGTGTCGACGACCTTCTTGATCGACCGCATCGCCGAGGCAAATGGCGAGGAAGTCGTTGAGGTGCCGGTCGGCTTCAAGTGGATCGGGAAAGCGATGGGCGAAACCGATGCCCTCATCGGCGGCGAGGAGTCGGGTGGCTTCTCGATTCGAGGCCACATCCGCGAGAAGGACGGGGTGCTGATGGCGCTGCTTGCTGGCGCAGTGACGGCTGCCAAGCCGCTCGACGACCGGGTCGATGCCCTCCTGGACGAACACGGCGAGATCCACGCCAGCAAACGCAGCGTGGCCTGTCTCGATGACCAGAAAGAGCGCGTCCTGAGCGATCTCGAAGACCACATTCCCGAGTCAGTCGCTGGCTCGGCGGTCGCCAACACCGTCACCCTCGATGGATTTAAACTCCTCTTAGAGGACGGTTCGTGGCTCCTCATTCGACCAAGTGGAACCGAACCCAAACTTCGGGTGTACGGAGAGGCCGGAAGCAAAGACCGACTCGAAACGCTGCTCGACGAGGGCGTCGACCTCGTCGAACCCCTAGTCTAACGCACCCTCGTCGGCGGTCGAGCAGGTACGGAACCGGATGTCTTTTTATTGGGGCCTTCCGTAGATCGAGTTATATGTTCAAGGCCATCGTGAGCGCCGAAACGCTCAAAGACGCGCTCGATTCGGTGAGCGTGCTGGTAGACGAGTGTAAGATCCGACTCAACTCCGAGGAGTTCTCCATTCGCGCCGTCGACCCCGCAAACGTTGGCATGGTCGACCTCTCGTTGGACGCGGCGGCCTTCGAGTCCTACGAGGCCGACGGCGGCGTGATCGGCGTCAACCTCGGACGGCTCGAAGACATCGCAGGCATGGCAAACGCCGGCGATCTCGTCCAGCTCGAACTCGACGAGGAGACTCGCAAGCTCCACATCCAGATCGACGGCCTCTCGTACACGCTGGCGCTGATCGACCCCGACTCGATCCGCCAGGAGCCAGATATTCCAGATCTCGATCTCCCCGCGCAGGTCGTTCTCGAAGGCAATCAGCTCAACCGCGGTATCAAAGCCGCCGACATGGTGAGCGACCACATCTCGCTTCGCGTCGACGAAAGCGAGGAGGCGTTTTATATCGAAGCCGAGGGCGACACCGACGACGTCGACCTCAAACTCCCCCGAGGGGACCTCATCGATCTCACCGCCGGCGCGGCCAACTCGCTGTTCTCGCTCGATTATCTCAAAGACATGAACAAGGCGATCCCCAAGGCCACCGAAGTGACGGTCGACCTCGGCGAGGAGTTCCCCGTCAAACTCCACTACGAGTTCGCCGAAGGCCTGGGGCACGTCACCTACATGCTCGCACCGCGCATCCAGAGCGACTGAGCCGGTCGACCGTCTTTTCACTATTCCGCACAGTCGGCGCGACGTATCGATCAACGTTTCCGAAATCACGCCTTTAACTGTGGCAGTCATAGCCCAACGCTATGCGAACAACACTGACTGCCGACGACGAGTCGAAACCGGTCAGAAACGCCGATGGAGAGCGTGTCGGCCGAGTCGTTGTGGTTGAAAACGGAGCCGCGTCGGTCGACCCCGAACCCGGGCTCACCGAGACGTTCCTCTCGATGCTCGACTGGGCCGAATCAAGTAATACAGACACCTACACGCTTCGATCCGACGCGGTCGACGAGATCACCGACGACGAGATCCGACTCAAGGAGTTCTGAGATGGCGAGTATACTCACCGCCGTCGACGGGCTCGCGGCCGCCCCGCTCCAGGGTGAGTTCCTCTGGTACGGACTGGTGTTTTTCGCGCTCGCGATCGTCGCCGGCATCGTCGGCTTTCAGGGAGTCGCCGGTATATCGATGCGGATCGCCCGCATCTTCGTGCTGATCTTTCTCGTGCTGGCCGTTCTGAGTCTGATTCTCTGAGCAGTAGCCGGTGACTACCGAAAAAGAGTCGACAACAAGCAGTTGGTAGCCGAGTTTTATCTAAGAGTAGTCGACAACTATCAGTCGGTAGTCAGTGGCTACCGATGGCGGTCGATGACGGCTTTAGCTTCTCTGCCAGCCTGTTTCCAGCCGTAACCCGCCTCGTAGACGTGGCGTTTACTCTCGACGAGTTCCTCGGGCGACGACTCCTCGAAGCCGCCGCGATCCCAGGTTCCCGACTCTCTGAGCCACTCACAGACGGTGGCTTTCGTTTCGGCCCACGAGAGGTCGACCATCTCGTACCACGCGATCATCGCGAACACCGCGTTGTCGTGACAGCCCGGCAGCGAACCGTGCTCGTAGATCGTCGCCATCGGCTCGACGGTCGGCTCGGAGACGAGCTCCTTGTACTCGGCGGCCGTCAGGAGTCGAAGCGTTCCGTCGTCGTCCTGTTCGACCCGACTGACACGTTTGAGCGTTTCGAGCGCGGCCGTATGAAGCTCGCTCCACTCGCTGTGAATCGCCGTTCGGAGCGCTTTCTCGGTGCAATCGCGCGTCGACAACACCGCCAGCGAGTCGGTGTAGGCCTTCTCGATGGTCGGCCACGTCGTCCCCTCGAATCGGCAGTCGAGCTCGTGGAGGCTGTTGGTCGTTCGACAGCCCGGACAAGGGTAGCTGAAACGAGGCACTACTGGTGACTGTATCGCTACCTGATTATAGATTTCGTGATTAGTCTGTGGACATGACCAGTCACCGTGACCGAGTAACCGTCGGGCTTATTCATCCTGCCGTGAAATTCTCGCGGTAACCATGTCGACCTCACGCCACGCACGGTATCCATTTCTGGAGGCGGCCCGCGCGGCCGTCGGTGAGCTGGGCGTCGACATCGAGACGCTGATCGAGACCGGCGCGCCAGCGGTCGACCGCGGGCGCGAGCGGGTCGAACGGGCCCTGCTTGCGGGCCGGGTCGACGCCGAAACCCCCGACGAGTGGCACACCGAGGACGAGCTGCTGTCGTATCCCATTGCTCGAATTCTCGTTTCGCTACTCGATTCGGGCGCGGCGATCGACAAGTACGCGGCCGCCGAGGCCAAAACCGCCGTCGAACGACTCAAAGAGGACTTCGAGACCGGCGACGACGGCCTCAAAAGCACGACCAGCGCCCGGATCGACCGCGAGACGATCCTCGAGGAGTTGGAGCTGACGACGGCGATCCGCGCCGAGACGACTCATTCGAGCCGCGAGCCCGCCTGGTTTCGCGTCGAGGTCGCGACGTATCTCCGGCTCGCCTCGGGCTCTCGCGGCGACCGCTGGCGGTTGGTCAACCGCGAGGTGGTCGACGGCGACGTACGGGTCGAACGCGAGGAGCTATTCGCGCTGCTCGGGACCGCGATCAGACGTCGGGTTGAGGCGGGCCTGCCGTTCGAGGGGCTGACCGAGGGTGAGGGGATCGTCGAGCCCCTCGAATCAGATCTCGGCGAGCTCCGTCGACTGCTCTCGGAGCGAACGGTCGTCGGCCGGATCGATTTCGTCAACCGCGAGCTGTTTCCGCCGTGTATCGAGAACCTGCTTCAGAAGGCCGAAGACGGGATCGAGCTCCAAGAGTTTGAAAGCTTCACCCTGATGGCGTTTCTGACGGGCATCGGGATGGAGGCCGACGAGATCGTCGACTTCTGTGCGGCGTCGTCGCTCGATCCCGACGGAATCCGCTACCAGACGGAGTATCTCCGTGACGACCGCGGCACGCAGTACCCGCCGCCGTCGTGCGAAACGCTGAGTGCCTACAGGATCTGTCACAACGAGGACGACCACTGGAAAGTCGCGGGCCATCCGCTGGCGTACTACCAGACCAAACTGGAAGCGGCCGACGACGGGTTGGTCGACTGGCGCGAGACGCAGGCGGCCAGCGTCGAGTGAGCGAGTGAGACGCGAGCGGGCCGGTCAGTCAGTGAGTCGAGTGTTAGGTGTCGGTCGGCTCGTCGTCCGATCGGCGAATGAGAAATAGTCCGATAACGGCCATAAGCAGTACAAATCCAGTGAGCGCGCCAACGATCGCCAGCGCGCCGTTGCTCGACAACCCTTCGGCACCGTCGAAGACGACACCGATACCAATCAGGGAAGCGAGGAACAGGCCGACGGCGAGAAGCGAAACCACCGTCTGTCGGCGCATTTCCTCGTCGATATCCATATCGCTCCGTTTTGACGGCCGTCTCAAAAGGGCTTCGAAACGCGTGAGGAAAATCACGCCACTGACCGCTTGGAGCCGGGATTTCGGCCGAAGAAGGGTTTAGGTACACGCAGACCCTAAACGAGAGTAGCTGGTGACCCTCCAATGACAGCCCACACGAGTTACGACGCCGATCAGTCGACCGCCCGCCATCCACCGCCCAACACCCGAACAGCCGCAGGCACCGGCCAGCGCGCACACCGCGCGCGAACCGAACCGATGACGCTTCGAACGCTCCGAGATGGCCGAACGATCGTCGAAACCGACGGCGGCACCTACGTCGTCGACACCAATCAGACACGCTGTACCTGCCCCGATCACGCGATCCGCGGCGCGCGGTGCAAACACCTTCGACGGGTAGCCATCGAGGCCGCTGCGGACACAGTCCCACCCGCAGGAATGCGCGAGGGCGTCTGCGCGCTCTGCGGCAATACGGTACTCGTCGACTGCGACCAACCCACTGCCCTCTGTGAAACCCACGCCTTCGAACCCGGCGAACTCGTCGTCGACCGCGAAACTGGAAGCCCTCTGATCGTCGTCGAACAAACAGCTGACCGCGCGGATACGGCACGAACCGACGACGGCCGATCTATCGCCGCCGTTGAAACGAACGATGCATATGGCGTCCACGAACCGGTTATCGAGGCCGTCTACGCCAGCGCGCTGGCGCGACAGACGACCGGCAGAGCGGCCAAACAGTACGGCTTTCCGGCGAGTCGGCTCCGCCATACTGACCGCGACCCCGTCCGTGGCCAGCGACTGCTCGCGAGCCATCAGCCGACCCACGCTACAGCACTCGCGAGCAGTGTGGCTGAGTAGTCACTCCCTACTGTCGTCTGTCGTTTCGTTCTCCTCGTCGGGACATCGCGGAACCGACACGCTCACCGATTCGTCCTCGACGCGTACCGTGAACCAGCCACAAAACGGCGAGCCAGTCGACAGTTCGACCTGCTGTTCGGCGGTTCGTTCCTCGTCACCGGTCGTATCGATCGCTTCGATTCGGTACCGACCGGCCGTCTCTACGATGTTCTCCTCAGTTACCCGCTCGTCGGGTTCGATCTGAAGCGTTTCGTCATACACCGTCTCTTCGCTGACGTGGACGATAGCAACCGACAGTTCGTGTGATCGACTATCCTGATTTTCGATACGAAGGTCGAACGACGTCGACAACGACTCACGACCGAGACAGCCCCCAAAGACGAAAACAGAGAGCGACGCTACAATCACACCCCGACGGTCTACACCCATTGGGTGACATACTGACTGAAAGAGGATACAAATTACTCAACAATTACTGAAAATAAGAATATACTGGACAACAACTGAACTAGATATCGTCGAGTGTCGTCTTGGTACTGCGGCCGACGAACTCGTCGAAGTCGACACCGTCGGCGAGCGCGGTTTCTTTTTTTACGCGGTAGTTGCCACCGTTGGTCGTATACAGGTCGCCCGGATGGAAGAAGTACCAGTCTTCGCGGTCAAATCGGACGGCAATCCGGGCTTTCGCGCCGAAGTTCCGGGCGAAATAAATGAGTGCTTCGACCTCTTGGCCGGTGAGATAGATTGGGTTCCCGCTGCTGGATTTGGCTTCGATAGCGTAAAACCGGTCGCCGTCGCCCGCCAGCACGTCGGGGAGTTCGCGCTCGGTCGCACTCCCGCTGGCGGGCGCACGCATGACTGCGAATCCAGACTCGTCGAGTCGGTTGACGAGTTCGCGTTCACGTCGGTCACCCTTGCGGTTAGCTGACATCTACTCCTCCACAAACACACCCTGTACGACATCGAAACCCGGGTAGGGAGTTCATACCGAGCGTTGTAGGGTTGTTAATAAAAGGACTGCGGGCCACATCGGAGTCTGCTTACTTCGCTCGCTCGGTGAGTGTGGCGGCCGCATCGGCGTCGGCGAGCGCGTTCGAGCCGAGATAGATGAAGACGATCGAGACGACGAGCAGGAGATCACCGAGCGGTCCGCTCCGAGTGAGCGCGAGTATGACACCGAAAACCACTAACAACGCTGCGAGTCCCAGATACGCCCACCCTGTATTCATACAACCACGTTCGATGCAACTGGCTTAAATGATCGGAATTCGAGCGTCCTGCGAACGAATTGAGAGGTAGAACCCTACGTGCCGTGGTCCCAGCTACCGAGATACTCGCGTTGCTCGTCGGTCAGCGAGTCGTGGTCGACACCCTCGGCGGCGAGTTTGATCTCGGCAATCTCGCGGTCAAGGTCGTCCGGAACGTCGTGGACGCCCGCGTCATAGGCGTCGCCGTTGTCGGCCAGTTCCCTGACACAGACCGCCTGGACGCCGAAGCTCTGGTCCATCACCTCGACTGGGTGGCCCAGCGCGATCGGCGCGGCGAGGTTGACGAGTCGACCCTCCGCCAAGACGTTGAGTCGGCGGCCGTCGGCCATCTCGTAGGCCTCGACGCCCTCGCGGGCCTCGTAGACGTCGACGGCTTTCTCTTCAAGTGCAACCAGATCGATCTCGATGTCGAAGTGGCCCGCGTTGGCGAGCAGGACGCCGTCTGTCATTACGTCGAAATGCTCGTCGACGACTACGTCTCGGTTACCAGTCGTCGTCAAAATCAGGTCGGCCTCGGCGGCAGCCTCCATCATGGGCAGCACCTCGTAGCCTTCCATGTGGGCTTCGAGCGCGCGGCGTGGGTCGACTTCGGTGACGATCACGTCGGCGTTTTGGCCCGCCGCCTTCTTGGCGACGCCTTTGCCACAGTAGCCGTAGCCTGCGACGACAACGTTCTTACCGGCGTACGAGAGGTTGGTCGTCATCGCAATCGAGGCCAACGAGGACTCACCAGTGCCGTGGACGTTATCGAACAGTGTCTTCATCGGGGTGTCGTTAACCGCGAACACCGGGTAGTCGAGGGCGTCGTCGCGCTCCATCGCCCGAATTCGGTGAACACCCGTGGTGGTCTCCTCGCAGCCCCCGACGATCGAATCGATCAGTTCGGGGTACTCCTCGTGAATCCGGAAGATCATGTCGCAGCCGTCGTCGACGGTGATCGTCGGCTCGTGGTCGATCACGGCGTCGATGGCGTCGTAGTACTCCTCGTCGTCGACACCGCGAACCGCGTAGGAGGTAATGTTGTCGTGGGTATCGAGCGCGGCGCTCACGTCGTCGTGGGTCGACAGGGGATTACAGCCCGTAATGGCGACCTCTGCGCCTCCCAGTGCGAGGAGTTCGACCAGGTTGGCGGTTTTGGCTTCGACGTGCATCGCCATCCCGATCGTCTCGCCCGCGAGGGGTTGGTCGGCCTCGAACTCCCCTCGGAGGGTCTGGAGGATCGGCATGTGCTGGAGTGCCCAGTCCATCTTGCGTCGACCCTCGGTCCGGGCGGCCTCGACGTCGTCGAGGTGCGCAGAAACCGGCGGGTACGCTGATTTGCTCATATCTTGCTGTGGCCGCTTACGGTCAAAACGGTACCGAAGCGTAACTAGCAGCACCCGCTATTCTGGCAGATCCAATATAGTTCAGCGCTCAAGCTATTAGATAGATTGTTTGTCAAAAAAGGGGAATGGTTGCCGTTTTATGTCTGCTTGCGCATAGCAAGCAAACCAGCTGACAGGAGCGCCACAAGCGCGGTCGTCAGACCGAAACCAGGCGTGCTCTCGCCGTCATCGCCTTCTCCGTCATCGCCTTCTCCGTCATCGCCTTCTCCGTCATCGCCTTCTCCGCCTTCGCCTTCTCCGTCGTCGTCTTCTCCGCCTTCGCCTTCTCCGTCTTCGCCTTCTCCGTCGTCGCCTTCTCCGTCGTCGTCTTCTCCGTCGTCGTCTTCTCCGTCGTCGTCTTCTCCGTCGTCGTCTTCTCCGTCGTCGTCTTCTCCGTCGTCGTCTTCTCCGTCGTCGTCTTCTCCGTCGTCGTCTTCTCCGTCGTCGTCTTCTCCGTCGTCCCCACCTGGTGCAGGTTGTCCGCCACCGCCACCACTACTGCCATCATCGCCACCGTCATCACTGTCATCGTCACTGTCATCAGCGAGTGTGACCGAGAGATCGACCTCGTCGGAGGCGGCTGATTCCCATGTGATGGTCTCCTCATCAGTGTCGTCGACATCGTCGACACGGATGGTTAGCTCTTCGTCCTCAGCGTCTTCGTCTGGATCCTCGACGTCGAGATCGTAGTAGCCATCGCTGTCGGTGGTGTTTTCGGCGACAACCTCACCCTCATACAGCACCTCGACGGTTTCGCCGCTGACTGCGTCACCGTCCTCGGTCACGGTACCGTAGAGACGGTGCGGTGGGTCTGGTGGCCCATCGTCTTGAGCGATAGCTGCACCTGCAGCGAACACGCTCGCGAGGAGTATTGCCACTGTCAATACGACAAATACCCTCCCGACGTTCGATCTGAGTTTGTTAGCTCTCATATCAATAAATATGTAGATAGTTGGTTTACTCGTCTGTCCAGGAGTCTTCGTCGCTGAACGTGTAGACTTCGTCGTCTTCGACGAAGACCCAGTAGCCGCTTCCGGTTTCGAGTTCGTCGTCGTCACCGATAGCATCGTAGTCGAATCCAGTGTCGTCGGACTGTTCGTAGACCGAGTGCACACTGCCCTCTATTGAGCCGAATGCCTCACCAGCGTCCTGGTTGTAGGCCTGGTAGTGGCCGACGAGGTTCCAACCTTCATCGAGGTCCTCATCATTGAGCAGCGAGCCTTCGTAGTCGTCATCGGAGCCCGCGGGCTCGTTGTAAGTGTTGACGTCGAGGGTGTCGTCGTCGTTCATCACGACGATGTAACCCTGACCGCCCTCGATTTCATCAATGTCGTTCTCGTCAGCACCGGGTGCGTAGCTCTCCCATTCGCCGTCTTCGCGCGTCCAGATAGTGTCGACGTTCTCCTCGTCGACACCGTCGATGTCGTCGATATCGAGCGAGCCCGACTGTGCAGGCACGGAGACGAAGTTCTCGCCTTCTTTCAGGTCGAGCTGGGTCGTGTGAACGACCGTTCCTTCGTCGACAGGAGTCTCGTCGTGGGAGTCTTCGACAAGTGCATCATTGCTGAAGTTGACTTCGGGTTTGTCGCCAGTTTGGATCGACTCCTCATCAAGATTCAGTTCTATGACGTTCGAATCGGGCTGATTAGCAGATTCGACAATGGCTTCACCGCCGACAGTAATGTCGTCCAACTCGTTGTTGGGCTTAACGGGTTCATCGGTCGTCACGGTAACGGTATCCTCGTTCGCGTCGTAGACGGCGTTCGTCAGCGACGGATCGTCGGCGTCGACACTTGACTCGCTCTCATCATCCTCGTAATCGTCAATGAAGTAGCTGTTACCCTCCGCGTCGGTGGCGGTGTTTAGGTCAGCGCTGTAATCACCGTCGCGATCCGTTTCGTAGGTTGCGGTGTATTCGTAGTCACCGTCATCTTCTTCCACATCGAAGTCGCCCTCATCGAGGGTTGTTCCGGGGCTTTCGTCCTCGTCATCGAGTTTCTGATCGGCCAGAAGGCCGACATCGATATCTTCGAGTTCCTCGTTGGACGAAAGCGTGACATCGATCTCGTCACCGTCAGCTTCGGTATCGAGGTCGACCGTTGCGCCGATATTGTCTCCGAGCGATTGAGTCGTTTCCTCGACAGAGAGACCGATACCGTCGTAGACTTCGTCGGATTCGACGGTGATCGTGTCGTTGCCAATGTCGTCTTCTGTCGCCTCTTCGTCTAGCGTGAGGATTGCTTCGTTATCACCGGCCTCGTGTTCGACGTCGGTGATCTCGGTCGCGTTCGTATCGTCAGTGTCGGATTCGTCACTGTAGCTGAACGCATCCTCGTCGAGCGCGCCGTCGCTATCGTTGTAGACTTCCTCGTCGAAAGCCACGCGGACCTCGTCGGAACCCTCTTTGGCGTCAAGGCCAATGAGTTCCGGAACGGTGTCTTTCGTTACGTTCTCCGAGTCGGAGGACGTGTTTTCGACCGCATCGGTGAGTTCGACTTCCACTTCAACATCATCATCGAGGTCATCACTGTCTTCAAGTTCCGTGAGATCAACGTCATTGAATTCAACTTCGTCATCCTCACTGGCGTCGACCTCTTCAGGTCCAGACTCCTCTTCGTTCCCGTCGCGATCGGTGATCGTCAGACGGGCTTCCGTGTCTTCGGTGACGTCGCTGACGTCGGCGGTCACGTCGTACTCTTCGACGTTAGAATCGGTGACCAAAGCGTCGTCTAGATCCTCATTGCCGTCGAGTTCGCTAATGTCGGGCGAAGCAGGATCTTGTTGATCCGTCAGCGCGACACTGTCGATTCCGACTTCAGTGCTGTCGGCACCGCTCTCAGTAATCGCACCTTCGAAGGCGCTGATCTCGTCCTCGTCGAGGTCGTCAGCGGAGACCTCGTCATCGAGTTCGAGTTCGAGCGATTCACCGTAGCTCTTCTCCTCGTCGACCTTCTCGATCTTCGAGGCACCCTCGTCACTGAGGTCTTCGTACGTGAAGTCCTCTTTCGAGAAGTTATCGCTGTCTTCAGTCGTGACGTACTCGTTGAAGTGGACGGTAACGTGATCGTTACCGGCTTCGGCTTCCACGCTCTCGATTTTAGGGTCGAGTTCGTCTACGGTTAGAGCATTCGACTGGGTATCCGTATCAGAATTGCTACTCTGATCCGTAGCGGTAACGGTGACATCATAGAGTCCATTCTCTGGAATGTCATCATCGAGTGTAACATCCGTCGTCTGTGTACTATCGTCACCAGCATCGACAGTGGTTCCGTCGGTACCGTAGGTATTTCCTTCACTGTCCTCGACCTGAAGAGTCACGTCGGACTGCGTCGCAGCTTCGTCGACTGTGTAGTCGACTTCGACGTCGTCACCAGGTGCAAGGTTGTCTTTGTCATCATTTTGGACACTAACACCGCTCACGTCAGGAGCGTCGTCGTCGATGGTAACCGCCTCATCCTCAGTGGAGCTGTTGGTGTTACCAGCGTCGTCATCGGCTTCGACGGTCAGGTCGTAGCTGCCGTCGGTGAGGTTTCCGTCTTCATCCTCCAAAACAGTTGTCAACGTCTTGACTTTGTTGTCGTTGTCGTACTGTTCGTCGTTGACATCCCAACTGTAGGTTTCGTCATCATTCTCAAGAGTGATGGTGACATCGTTCAGGTTGTCCTCTTCATAGGCGTACCCGACATCGAGTTCGTCACCCGATTGAGCAGTTACGGGGTCGTCGCTCGTGGGCTCCTCGATGGATGGTTCGCTCGGATCGGTGTTGTCGATCTCGAGGGTGTCGGACGTGGTGGTGTTCTCGTTACCAGCGTCGTCAGTTGCGGTCACGTCGACAGACGCTTCGTCAGTTGACTCGGCATCCTCGACGGTGAACTCACCCTCGTAGACGCCTTCCTCGTCTTTAGACTCACTTAGAGTAATCTCATCCTCGTTGCCGAATTCGCCGGCATCAACTTCGACCGTGTCGACGTTTTCGTCGGAGACGGTAGCCGACACGTCGACCGTGTCGTCTTCCGCGACGATGCCGTTGTCGTCACCATCAGTGATGGTGGCGTCTTCGGCAGTCGGATCTTCAGTGTCGACCGTAAATGACGATCCGAATGTTTCCGATGGGTTCCCGACATCGTCGTCCGCGTCGACATCGACGTCGACACCCCCATCAGCATACTCAAAGTCCTCGTCACCCTCGGTTGGGTCGATAGTGAGGACGCCGTCATCTGCATTGTAGCTGACGTTGTCGCCAGTACCAGATTGACCGATTACCTCTCCATCTGCATCCTCGACAGCGACATCAATCGAGTCTTCGTTCACACCCGATCCGTCGTCAGTGAGGTCGACAGTGTACTCGGTGGTATTGTCGTTGGTGAAAGACCCATCAGATGGATCTTCCTCAGAGATATCGGGAGCTTGGTCGTCGATAGTTAATTCTGCAGTCTCATACGCTTCTTCACTGTCATCCCAGTAATGGGCAGTCACAGTTTCATCATCGTCTTCTACCTGCAGATTGCCATCATCTAAATCAGCCCCAGCATCCTCAGTTGGGATTGATGTGGCTGTCTCACCGTCGACCTTAATCCCGTCCTCTGATTCGGGATAGTAATCATAGGTGATAACTACCTCCTCATCTGATGATGCCGCAGACTCAAGCGTCACATCACCTGTTTCAGGATCGACACTGTCAACATCTGCATCAGTACCACCGACCGTTGCGGTGACTTCATCGTCCGCGATGCCGTCTTCTCCATCCGTATCTGCAAGAGGAGTATCATCGACAGTAAATGTGTCTTGATCACTCTCAGCAGAGAAGGTTTGTTCCGCATCTTCCTCAACTGATTCAGTATCACTTGTGAATGCTACAGTAGCATCATTTGGGTTATCATCATCGGTAATAGTGAATGCTGCATCATCACCGATTGCGATATACTCGTTATCGGCTGTAATCTCTCCTGAGTGTAGCTTCAAGCGTAGTCTCGCTAGCTTAAGCTCTCTAAGCACGTATCTATACGAATGGGACGAAAGCAGCACGTTGTTGATCTCTCTGATGAGGAGCGGAGGACGCTCGAATGGTTCATTTCGACCGGTGAGCACAAAGCCGAGGACATCACCCGGGCACGTATACTCCTGAAGGCTGACGACGGGCTCACAGATGCTGAAATCTGTGAGCACGTCGGCTGTTCAATCGGAACACCCTACAACGCACGCAAAAACTACTGCCAGCGAGGGCTCGCGGCGATTCATCGCCGCAAGCCCGACCGCGAATATGAACGCAAACTCGATGGCGATGCCGAAGCCCGACTGATCAAACTCGCCTGTAGCGAACCACCAGAAGGACACTCTCGCTGGACTCTCCACCTTCTCGCTGATGAACTCGTTATGCTTGACGAGATCGACTTCGAGTCGATCTCTCACGAAACCGTCCGAGAACGTCTAAAAAAACGTCCTGAAACCGCATCTCTCTAGCTACTGGGAAATTCCACCAGAACAGGACGCTGGCTTTGTCTACTACATGGAAGATGTCCTCGCTCTGTACCACGAACCATACGACGAAACACGTCCAGTCATCTGTTTTGACGAATCCAGTAAGGCACTTCGTGGGCATGAGCGCGATCCGCTCCCGGCCGAACCGGGAGCGGTCGCTCGTGTCGATCACCGTTACGAACGCAACGGGAAACAGCGGCTCCACATCACTACCGAACCGTTGAGTGGCTGGGTAGCCGTCGAAGTTACGGAGCGACGGCGGACGACCGAATGGATCGACCGCATGGTCGAACTGGCGGATGTTCACTACCCGGATGCGGATTGCATCCGGGTTGTGATGGATCAACTCAATACGCACAAACCGGCTGCTTTCTATGACTTTTTCCCACCAGAGCAAGCGAAAGCGTATCTTGATCGATTCGAGTTCCACTATACTCCGAAGCGAGGCAGCTGGCTGAACATGGCCGAAATTTCGATTGGCATCCTCAAACGTCAGTGTCTTGATCGGCGCATCTATGACGCAGCGACCCTCCGAGCGGAGGTCGCTGCGTGGCAGCATCGTCACAATTCGGTTGATCGGCCTATTGACTGGCAATTCACCACTGATGACGCTCGTATCAAACTACGCCAGCTCTATCCAGTTGAGTCGAGAAACTAGTGAGACTACGCTTGAAGCTACACTGAGTCTGCCATCGCACTCCCCGCAAACGTCACCGTTCCGCCCACCACGGACAGAAGCATGATCGCTACGAGGAACACGGCGCGTGCTGTGCCTCTATAATCTGTATTTCGTCTCATAATTTGTTGCCATATACTGACAGCCATCGCCGGCGACCTCCCACCAACAGGATATATCGCAACGACATACTACCAGCATATAGTGATGGTATTCAATCGGACCTACATAAAATTTGGTTATTCCTCAACACGGTACTGGATGTGTCGACTGCGATCACTGGATTCGGTTATCACTGAACTACTGAGTCAATTGTTTGTGTCCTATCCACACAATAGACGGCTGGAAAACCAGCAATTGGTCACACTTAGTCGTCGAGTATGCTCACCCGACACCGACTCGACCGGCCGGTCGAGGCCTCTGTCAACGGCAATCGAAAACCACGTAAAAACAGCTCTATGCGTCGGTCGATTTTACTCGTCAGCCGAGTCGGCCTCAAGCAACGCTCGAAAGTCGACATCCGGGTCGCCGTACCGATCGCGGTTGTCGAGTGCGGCCAGCCCGCGGTCGGAGATCTCGTACAGCCCGCTGTTGGGTGCCGGTCCGACGCGCGAAACCAGTCTGTAGTCAGCCAGAATCGGGAGTCGCGTGTTGATGTAGGCCCGATTCTTGTCGATCATGTGGGCGATGTTCGCAGCGGTATTCCGCCGTCTATCCGAGAGGGCATCGAGGATATCGAAATCTGTCGGTTGGACCAGCCGCATCACTCCCTCTCAGTCCTAAGGTGTGTTATGTATGTCGATATTTACAATAGATATTGTGTTAGAATATACTAGCGGCATACACTATCCAGATGAACAATTAGTCAGTGTCGATCGCGTTCGATTGTGATTCTTCGGCCGTCAGCTGTTGTTTGAGCGCAGCGATCGCCGTATCAAGATCTTCGATGGCGCGCTCGTGACAGGTCCGTGCCTTCAGGAGTCGTCTCATGAGCTCATCAGTCGAAACCTCACAGTCGGTCGACATCGATAACACCTGCTGTTCCATAACGCGCATTGTCTGTTCATGCGAGTCAATTAACGACTTCAGCAAGATCCAATCGTGATTCTCTGTATCGGTCGGTAACGTGTCATTCCTCGAAAATTGGTTACCAGACATATGTCTTACTTGAATATTCAAGTACCTGAATATAAAGAGAAGGGATTGTAACAGATGTTTGGTCAAGCACAAAACTATTTGCTCATAAGCAATCAATCCACCAAATCGCCTTGATTCTATGTTGTGAGTTCCATAGACAATGAAAACAGCCATCATGCGTCCGCGACTGTCTATTCCACTTGAAACAAGTTTTGCAGGTCATTCAACGAAATAAGTACGACCACGAAAATCGACCAGATTGATTACGCAGCTCGGTCGACCAACGCGGCAGCTGCCTCGGAAGCCCGCTGTTTCACGGCGGCCTCATCGAGCGTCTGGACCTCGCGGTCTTTCATCAGCACCTCTCCATCGCAGATCGTGTGCCGCACGTCCGAGCCACGCACCGCGTAGGCGAGGTGGCTCACGTAGTCGTGGACCGGCGTGAGGTGCGGCCCGCTGAAGTCGACCACCGCGATGTCGGCGGTGCCACCAGCCTCGATTCGACCGACTGGGAGGCCGATTGCCTGTGCGCTGCCCTCGGTCGCCATTCTGACGGCTGACTCAGCGGCCACGTCGCGGGCGTCGCCGCGGGCGAGTTTGCCGATCATCGCTGCATCGCGGATTTCGTCGAACAGATCCAGATCGTTGTTCGAGGCCGCGCCGTCAGTTCCGAGGCCGACGTTTACCCCGGCGTCGAGCATCTCCTGGATCGGCGCGATTCCACTCGCCAATTTCATGTTCGAGGCCGGACAATGGATCACGCTTGCGCCCGTCTCGGCCAGCAGTTCGATCTCAGTCTCGTCGACGTGGACACAGTGGGCCAGAAAGTCGTCGTCGGTGAGCATTCCGAGGTCAGCGGCGTATTCGAGCGGGCGAACGCCGTGTTCGTCGACGATGGGGTCGACCTCGTGTTCGGTCTCATTGGCGTGGAAATGCAGCGGAATCCCTTTCTCGCGGGCTTTCGGGACGTACTCGTCGAGGTAGTCGGTCTCGACGGTTGTCAGCGAGTGGGGCATCAACGCGGTCGTGATCTGGCCGTCGGCAGCCCCGTCGAACCGAGTTGCCATGTCGAGGCCCTCTTGGGCATCCGCGTGGGCCTCCTTCTCGTCCTTCCCGATGCTTATAAATGCGTGACAGAGATTCGCCCGGAGGCCCGACTGCTCAGTGACAGCGGCGATCTCAGGAACTTCGAAGTAGCTGTCGGCGAAGCCCGTAATTCCGTGTTTGATGAACTCGACGAGGCCGAGTTCCGTTCCGACGCGAATGTCCTCGGGCGTGAGTTCGGCTTCGACCGGCCAGATGTCCTCCTGCAACCAGGCATCGAGCGGCTTGTCGTCGGCGTACCCCCGCAAGAGAGTCATCGCCACGTGGGTGTGGGCGTTGACGAGCCCCGGCATCACGAGACAGCCCGAGGCGTCCAGCGTTTCGTCGGCAGTCACGTCACCGACCTCGCGCACCTCACCAGCCGCGCGGTCGACCAGTACGTCGGCCGCTAGTACATCGAACTCGGGCGTCAGTACGTGGCCGCCCTCGATAGCAAATACGTCGTCCATACCGCGGGTTGGTGCGGTGGTGCCTTAATAAATCAGGATCGGTCACGAAGCCGGTCGATCCGCTGGCCAAGCGGTGGCTGGACCTCGAACCACGTCTGCCAACTCGCGGCTTCGGGCTCGACGCCACGGCGTGCGGCAGCCGTTTCGAAGGCCGTTGCAAGCGCGTCGGCTCCGACCCGTGCGGCCGCTGCACTGTCGGCGCGGAATTGGAGCCGTCGACCCACCCAGAAAAGCCCGACGGCCGCAATCGCGAGCAGAAACAGCCCGTCGGAAAACGAGACGAGACCGCCGAACATCCCCGTGGCGATTCCAATAATCGCCGCGGCGGCGACCGCCCGGTATTCGAGATACAAGTGCGAGCCACGGCTGCGTTCGGCCGTGACGAGCGCGCCGGCGAGTTCCGGATCGAGTTCGGAAAGCACGTACGCCGACAGCACGAGGGTCCGTCGACCCGGGAGGCCACGGATCGACACCTCGACCGATTCGTCAGTATCGACGATCCGCACGTTCTGGGAGCTGGGGTCGAAATCGGCGTCACCGTCGGCGGCGACCCGGTCGAGCCTTTTGCGTTCGGCCGTCGTGGGCCGTCGGGTCTCCCGAAGCGACAGCGCGACGAGCGGGGCGACGATTGCTCCGCCGAAAAAGAGGACAACGGCGACCGCGACGAACCAGATCGGGTCGACCGATAGCTGCAACACGAGTGCGGCGACAGGCAGCGAGAGGGTGGTCGGACCGAACATAGCCGAGAGGTGTCGGCGGGCGCGCAAATCGGTTCCGTTCTGGGTCTTCAATGTAGGGTGCGAGAACTCACGGAGGGAAAGACAGTTGGCTCCTGAGCCGAGAGACCCCCTATGCGCATTGCCGTACCCAACAAGGGGCGTCTACACGAGCCGACCGTGGAGCTACTCGAACGCGCGGGGCTCCACATCGAGAACGGAGCCGACCGCAAACTGTACGCCGAGACGGTCGACCCCGAGGTCACCATCCTCTTTGCTCGCGCGGCCGACATCCCTGAGTACGTCGCCGACGGTGCGGCCGACGTCGGCATTACGGGACTCGATCAGGTCCACGAGTCGGAAGTCGACCTTTCGGAACTGCTGGATCTCGCCTACGGTCGGTGTCGACTCGTGTTGGCGACGCCCGAAGACGGCGCAATCACCGAACCCGAACAGTTGGAGGGCAAGAAGGTCGCCACCGAGTTTCCCCGAATCACCGCACAGTACTTCCAGGCCAAAGGAATCGAAACCGAGATCATCGAGGTCAGCGGCGCAACCGAACTCACCCCCCACGTCGAGATGGCCGACGCCATCGTCGACATCACGTCGACGGGAACGACACTCGCGGTCAACCGCCTGGGCGTGATCGACGAGGTGCTGGCGAGTTCGGTGCGGTTGTTCGCCCGCGAGGACACCGCAGGCGACGAGAAGGTCGAACAGCTCGTGACGGCGCTCGAATCCGTGCTGGCGGCCAGCGGCAAGCGGTACCTGATGATGAACGTCGACGCCGAGAACCTCGAAGCCGTTCGGGACGTGATCCCGGGGCTCGCCGGGCCGACCGTGATGGACGTCGCCGGTAGCGACGACGTGGCCGTTCACGTGGTCGTCGACCAACAACAGGTGTTCGAGGTCATCAACGACCTCAAATCGGTGGGCGCAACCGGGATTCTCGTCACCGAGATCGAACGACTCGTCGAGTAATCATCCTCAAAACCGCAGTCGTCAGTTACGGCCATAGCTGTTTTCGGTCGTTTCGACGTCTCTGTCGTCCGTCGTAGCACCCTCTGGGTCGTCCGTCGACGCGTGCCGGAGGTCCGGCGTGCTCACTGCAGGGTCGATCGAGAGGGTTCCCGAGCGACGGTAACAGTAGACACCGATAGCGACCGCCGCGAGCACGATACCACCGACGCCAATCACCCCGGCCTCCGGACCGAACGGTCCACCCGACAGAAACTGTGGCCCACCGCTCGCAGTCGTGACGACCGAGACCGGCAGTTCGATCCCACTGACCGGCAGCCCGTAGACGAGCCCCTGAAACGCGTTCCACGTGATATGGATCCCGATCGGAATCGCCAGTTCGCCAGTATATAAATAGCCGCTCGCCAGCATCACACCGGCGGCCGAAATCGTGACCGTACTCAACAGGGTTGCGTTCGGGTTCGTCGCATGCAGGCCACCGAAAACCAGCGCCGAGACGAGCGTTGCGACGACCGCGGCAGTACGGGCCGAAATCCCATCGAACCACAGAAACCCTTCGGCGAGATTCGTCAGGAGATAGCCACGGACGAGCAGTTCCTCGTAGACGCCCACGACGACAAACACCGCCGCCAGCACGACCAGCACCGAGAGCGTGTCGGTTGAGACCCCCACCGATCGGATCGTATACCAGCCACTGGCGACGCCAGCCAGAAACACGACCGTCATCGCCCCCGCGCCGAGCGCGAGGCCGAACCCACAGTCGACCCACCACTGGCGGTCGAGCCGAAGGCCGTAGTCCGAGAGTCGACGCCGGTCGAGACTCAACGCCGTCACCGCGAGCATGGCCGAGATGACCAGCCCGACGACCGCGTTCAACACCAGTGGCTGTGTGGTCGGACCGAGGTCGGCGAGCAGGCCGAGGCCGACGGTTAGCTGCAGAACCTGCAGGCCGAGCAGCGTGGCAACCGAGACGAGAAACAACAGCACTGTCGCCAATAAAAGTCGCCACGGCGCACGGAGCCGGCGCTCCGAGCGGTTCCAGGCGAGCCACTGGAAACGTTCAATCATACCCCGTCGACCACCCACAGCCCCCTGTAACCCACGGTCGACCTGACGGTATTGAGCGGTCGGTTTAGCCAGGAATACTTACCACGAGCAGGAGTCCCCCGATCACCACAGTTCCGAGAATTACTGTGATAATGGTGTGGATTAGCGTGATGTAAGCGCTGGTTCGCCGCGGCTGGCCGTACAACAGGTGCACAGCGATGCCGTCGACCGCGAGTGCGACCACGATACCGATTCCCCCAGACACACCTAGCAGTTGGGTGAACATCGAGACGATTGCCGGACCCAGACCGACGCCGAGCGCCTTGCTGGGAGCGACGTCTCCGAGCACGTTACGCGCAGCGAGATGGGCCGTGATGGCGAGAAACAGTGCCAACAGCCCCACGGTTCCGATCACCGAGAGCGGACCGGGGGACGCTTGCAGAAGCGAGAACGTGGTCACCATACGAAACCTCCGGACTCGGGTGTGTCGAATCTATCGGTCGACCGCTAGGCCAGAAGTCCGAGTTCGTCGAGCCGCTCGGAGATGACGTCGACGGCGGCCTCGGCGTCGCTGGGCTGTTTGCCGCCCGTAATGACGAGTTTGCCCGAGCCGAACAGCAGCGCGACGACGTCGGGCTTGTCGAGCCGATAGACCAGTCCGGGGAACTGCTCGGGTTCGTACTCGATGTTTTCGAGCCCGAGGCCGATGGCGATCGCGTTGAGGTTGAGATCCGTCCCCAGGTCGGCGCTCGTCACGATGTTCTGGACGGTGATTTCGGGCTCTTCGTCGACCGGGATCTGGAGCTCACGAAGCTTCTCGAAGACGATTTCGAGGCTCTCGTGGACCGCGTCTGTCGAGTTCGCGCCGGTGCAGACGATCTTTCCCGACCGGAAGATCAGCGCGGCGGATTTCGGTGACTGGGTGCGGTAGACGAGCCCCGGAAACTGCTCGGGGTCGTAGTCGGCACCTTCGAGGTCCATCGCCACGCTCTGGAGATCGAGCTCCTGGCCGATCCCCGTCGAAGCAACCACGTTCTCGATGGATATCGTCGCTTTGGGATCATGCATTCGTATATGATCTAACGAAAGAGGGGTGTATAAATGTGATTCACAGTTGGTAGCGTCAGTCCGTTCTGAGGATCATGGCCGTATTCGAGGCGGTGACGACCGCACCCAGCACCGCGATGCCGACCGGCACGCCGACCGCGATCTCGCTTTCCGAGATCGACAGAAAGCCGAGAAAACAGACCACGAGCGCCCCCGATTTGAGCAGCGCGAAGCCGACCGGACTCGGCGTCTCCGACAACAGCGCGATCACCGCAGGATTCGCTTCGACGATCGAGGCCCGTCGGACCGCAACGACCGTGGTGACGTAGTCTCCGACGCCGTACAACAGGACGGCGACCACCCACCACTGGAGTTCGGTCGACGAGACATCCATACGAACGCGATGGTGCCATCCCGTATCAGTACGACCCGGTTAGTCATCGACAGCTACTGATTACTTCGTTCGGTCCGGGTGAACGAACGCCCAGAACCCAGAGACCGACACGCTGATAGCCACCATCACGTTCTGTCGACTGTGTACTGTCTGGAACTGGCTGGCGACGAGGACTCGTTTGCGGCCTGCGAGGCCGCCTCGGCCGCCTCCGCGGTTGAGGTCGTCGCCCCCGGCGTGGCGACCGCCCGCGGCATCGATCCAGAGCGCCTGGAGACGCTCGCCTACACCCACGCCGCCAGCGAACTTGTCGCCCGAACCGACCCCGAGATCGAGGCCGCCGCATTCGCGCTCGAAGCGGCCAGTTTCGACCGACGCGGCTCGGTCGCCGTTCGTGCTCGTGACGTGAGGAGTTCGACCGGCTGTAGCACCCGAGCGGCCGAAAGACGGCTCGGCTCCATCCTGGTCGACCGCGGCTTTACGGTCGACCTCGACGACCCCGACCACGAGCTTCGAGTCCTGTTTTCGGCGGGCAAAGTCGACGGCGAGCGGCGAGAGGTCTGTCTGTTGGGCTGGCTGGCCGCCGAAAGCAAACGGGATTACGGCAAGCGTCGACCCACCGACCGGCCCTTCTTTCAGCCGGGGAGCATGGCCCCACTCGACGCCCGTGCGCTCGTGAACATTGCGGGAGCCGGACCCGAAACGCGGCTGGTCGATCCGATGTGTGGGACCGGCGGCGTGTTGCTCGAAGCGGGGCTCGTTGGAAGCGAGGTGGTGGGTATCGACGCTCAGTGGAAGATGACTCGCGGCAGTAGCAAGAACCTAACCGCGCTACTTTCGGGCGAGTTCGAGATTCTACATGGCGATGCAACGGCGCTCCCGCTGGTCGACGACTCGGCCGACGGGGTCGTCTTCGATGCGCCCTACGGTCGACAGTCGAAGATCGCCCGCCACGACCTTGCGGATCTCGTTGGAGGCGCACTCAGTGAGGCCCACCGAATCGCCCCACGAGCGGTTGTGGTGGCCGATCGGTCGTGGGACGAGTTAGCGCGGGAGGCGGGCTGGAGCGTCGAACAGCGTTTTGAGCGGCGGGTCCACGGCACGCTCGTGCGGCACGTTCACGTGTTGTCGACCGATTGAACGGGAATCGCAGATCCCGCCCGTTTAAGCCGCCAGCCTGCCGATGGCCGATAATGGCGAATCAGGAACTTATTGCGGCACTGCGCGAGGCTGATGCGGTCCAGTACGGCGAGTTCGAACTCTCTCATGGCGGTACCAGCGACTACTACGTCGACAAATACCTCTTTGAAACGGACCCACACTGTCTCGAACTCATCGCCGAAGCCTTCGCCGAACAGGTCGACGAGCCGAAAATCGCCGGTGTGGCCCTTGGGGCGGTCCCACTCGTTGCAGTGACATCAGTCGAAGCCGGCTTGCCGTACGTCATCGCCCGGAAAAAGGCCAAGGAGTACGGCACGGCCAAACGAATCGAAGGTCGACTGGCCGAGAGCGAGGAGGTTGTGGTTCTCGAAGACATCGCAACGACCGGCAACTCGGCGATTGATGCAGTCGAAGCCCTGCGTGAGGCCGGTGCCGTGGTCAATCGTGTACTCGTGGTCGTCGACCGCGAGGAGGGCGCAACGGAACGACTTGCCGACCACGATCTCGAACTCGACGCTCTCGTGACCGCGAGTGAGCTGTTAGCGGACCGATAAGTAGCATATCGCTAACTCTTAGTAGTCAGTTGCTTCTTAGGCCGGGTCGACCCCTGACGGGTATTTCGATTCCGCAATCGCAAACGTGAGCGTGCTGAGCACGCCCAACAGTGTGCCAATCGTCAGCGCGAGCGCGAGATCCGGCAACGAAAGCGAGACGATGCCGTCGATGGTCGGAAGGAAAAACCCTGAGAGGCCATAGAGGACAATCGCGATAGCAGTCACATAGAACGGTGCGTTGAGGTACCGCCAGCGGAACCGGTCGGCGAGATACTCGTCGGTGACCTGCCCGAGGCTGCTGGTGATTCCTGCAGCGGCAAACCACTGGACCGAACCGTGAACGAACGCCGCAACGGTGGTGACGACCTCCATCGGCGTGGCGGTCGTCGAGTCGACCGTGTCGATCATCGAGACGCCCTGGACCCCGCCGACGACAACGAGCGCGAAGGCGACGATATAGGTGATGAGCGTCACGCGACCGGCGTACAGCCCGTTTCGGACGCGGTCGACCGAGCGATCGATCGAGTCCTCCAAGCCGAGTCCCCGAAACAGCGAGTAGAGCCCGACAAGCGCCGAGAGAAGTCCGAGAACGACCGCCCCAGCGAGATCGAACACGCCCGCGATCACCACGAGCGGGTAGATCAAGAGGAGAATCCCGAGCGGGACCAGAATCGTCCCGCGCGTTTCGGGGTCGGCGAGCACCTGCTTGATCGTGTAGTACATCGATTCGAGGTTCTGGGCCTGTCGGACGACCACACGGCGGACGCCGTCGATCGGCATCCGCGAGCGGATGACGGGGACAACCGACTCGTCCTGTGCGCCGTCGGTGATGATGATCACACGGATCTCCTCGCCGGTCTGGAGGCTCGCGAGTATGGTGTCGACCTCCTCGCCGACGGTCCGGTTCGCGCGGACGTCGTTGCCCTCGACGCCGGTAACGACGGCGACTTCGACCTCTTCGGTGCCCTCCTCGCGCAGGGCCTCGTACGTCGAGATCCCCTGGAACATGACGTTGACGTCGGAGTCTTCGGGATCGACCGTCGCGAGCGCAACCGCCGCCTCACGGACCGCCTCAACGCCGACGACCGGCGTCGACAGACCGGTCTTCCGACCAACGTCGTCGTCGAGGTCGACACAGAGGACGAGCAGCATTCATGTATTGGTAGGTGAGCAAACCGTTAAGACTTTTCTGGGCATCAGCCACGCCGAGACGGATGAGACAGGTGGATCTTGCTGCGTGGGGAGTTACGGAGAGCCGCTGGCCGGTGGCTCCTCGAGGCCGACCGGTGCGAACGTGATATCGTACTCGCCGTCGAGCGTCAACGTGAGCGCTTCGTCATCCTCGTCGACGTGAACGTCGCCAGCGTCGAGTTCGTCAGCCAACAACTCGCGCCACGCGTCTTCGGACAGTTTCGTCGGCACCGTCACGGTCACGTCGGATAGCGTTTCAGTTTCACTGATCCCGGGTTCGACGTCGACGGCGACTGTCTGTGGACCTGTTTCCGAGTACTCACGCTGTACTGCCGGAATGACCACCTCGTCGTCCGAAACAAGCTGTTGATTGTCGTCCTGCAGATAGCTCTCAGAGTCAGCATCCTCCGCGCCGCTATCGAGATAGACGACCGAGTACTCGTGACGGATCGGGAGTCCCGAGTCGAACTCGAAGTACGACGGCTCGTATGTCAGCAGACGCGTATGGAAATCATCCCCACTGAACTCATCGAAATCAGTGGTGTTGTCGTCACCAGTATCCTGGTCTTCGATCAGCACCGAGTTCCGTTCACCAGTGGCGATCTCACCGGTCGACGGCGGCGGGTTGAGTGCGACCAGCCGCGTCGGAAAACTGGTGCCCAGCCTCACCGTCGTCGACTGAGGGGTATTGGTCGTTCGTGCTTGAAAAATGGCGCTGCGAACGTCGAACATATCGTCTTGGGCGGTTTCGAAATGATCGACCTCAACGGCTGCGTTCTGCTCGGGGACGACAGTCGCCTGATACACCGACAACGAAATCACGACGAAACCGAACAACAGAATCGCACCGATCAGTGGGGCGACACCGCGCGAATCCGAACCGAATGCGACACCGGACCGTGACCGACTCATAGCACCGTGTGCACCAACCCGGTCCGCGCAGCGTATGTTCTCCCGAAAGACATTCTCAACTGAACGTATTCATAAAAATCAATAATAAATGTCAGTAGTTCATCGCAGACAGATGATGCAGGCCGTCGATTCGGACGCTTTTTGTGGCCACAGGTGGTAGTTGGCTCAACTGATGATCTCTAAAGGCTGTGAACAGTGCGCCAAAGGCGGAAAGATGGTCCTTTTCGTCTACGGTTACTGCGACCAACGGGACTGTTTCTACTGCCCACTTGGAGAAAACCGCAAGAACGTCACCGATGTCTACGCCAACGAGCGTCTCGTCGAAGAGGACGAAGACGTCATCGGCGAGGCCAACCGGATGGATGCTCTCGGCACGTCGATTACCGGCGGCGAGCCACAGGAGGCGATGAACAAAACGTGTCGCTACCTCAGGCTCTTGAAAGACGAGTTCGGTGAGGATCACCACACCCACCTGTACACCGGCATTACCGGTGGCCGCGAGAACATGCGTCGACTCTCGGAGGCGGGTCTCGACGAGATTCGGTTCCATCCACCCTACGAACAGTGGGGCGACCTCCACGGCACTGAGTGGGAGGAAATCCTCTATATTGCCCGGGAAGAAGGTCTCACACCAGCGTTCGAGATTCCCGGCATTCGCGCCGAAACGGAGTTCCTCGACTTCCTCGACGAGGGAGCGGCCGAGTTTTGCAATATCAACGAGTTCGAGATGAGCGACGGGAACTTCCGCCGAATGAAAGAGCAAGGGTATGAACTTCAAGAGGGCCACATGTCCGCCGTAGAGGGCTCGAAGGAGGCCATTCTCGACGAGATGGGCGACCACGAGCGCGTGTATTTCTGTACCAGCGTGTTCAAGGACGCCGCCCAGCACCGCAACCGGCTCAAGCGGATGGCCCGGATCATTCGCCGGGAGTTCGACGAGATCACCGACGACGGCACGCTCGTCTACGGCAAGACGTGGGAATCCGAGGTTCGACTCGAAGAACTCGGCGTTCCCGAGGAGTTCTACACCGTCAAACCCGATCACGTCGAACTTGCGTGGTGGCTCCTCGAAGAGATGATCGAGGAAGGCGACGTAAGCGAGGGCGAGATCGTTGAGCAGTATCCGACCGTCGACGGGACGGTTGTCGAGCGAACGCCGCTGGCATAATCTGTTTTTAAATTAGCTCGATGTTACCGAGGCGGTAGCGGCGCGGTAGTCACCAGTTACTGAGCCGTGACGAGCGACCATTGGGAGCGAAGAAGGTTTTAGTCCAGGTTTTGCCGAGAGAGCGAACGGAGTAAGCGACCGCAGGGCAAAACGTGGGCTTAGAAGCCGAAGACGGGGACGAACTTGAAGACGAGATACGCACCGAGCGTTGAGATGATCGGAACGACGTTCTGCATCACGATCACGCGAGCGGTCGTCGACGGGTTGAACAGATCGGCGGTCGTCGGGATGTCTTCGGGCTTTTCCTCGCCGATCGGCGGCAGTGGCTCACCTTCGGTGTCGGCGGCGAGCGAACCGACCGACATCCGCGTCTCGCCGGCTTTTTCGGAGATATCTGCCCGGGAAGCACGCATCGTTCGGGTTGCCCGACCCCAGCCGAGGCCGATAATCGACATCGTCGCGATCACGACGAAACTCGCCGGAATGCCGATCGCCGAGAGGCTGACGACGAGCGTTGCACTCACCGTCGCAACGATGATCGCGGCGGTCAGCGGCAGCGAGGTGATGTCACTGCCGAGCGTATCGAGCGTCCGGCGCGCGATCGTAAACGCACCGATCGCGACCGCGAGACAGGCGATGATGATTCCGGGGTTCATCTCCAGGGCTCCGCTTCCGACCAGCGGGGCGATCGCGTTTGCCACGTTACTCGTCCCGGAGCTAAAGGCCATGATACAGCCGATCGCGACGACGATCACGGTTCCGACGAGTTCGCGTGGAGTCGTCCCGGGGCCGAGACCGATCGCCGGAACCGTCGACGAGCGGTCGACGGTCAGCAGCGGCCCCTCGCTTTGGGCGAGCGCGATCCGGCGGTTGAGCGTCGCATAAAAGTAGCGACCGATTACCGCCGAAATCCAAAAGCCGATAACCGGCGCGACGAGCCACCACGAGACGATCTCGCCCATGACAGCCCAGTTGAGCGAGTCGCTAGCGAGGCCAAGGCCAGCAATTGCACCGACCGCGGTCATCGACGTCGACGCCGGAACGCCAAAGACGTTGCCGACGAACAGCGCGAGGCCGATAAAGAACAGCACCGTAATACTCGCCGGCAGCGTGAAGATCCCCGGATCAGTCACGAGTTCGGTGCCGAGGGTGTCGACGACGCGTCGGCCGATCGTCCATGCGCCAATAAAGAAGAAGACGCTCATGAGTCCGGCCGCGACGGTTTTCGAGAGCGTGCCAGCACCGACCGCTGGACCGAACGCCGGGCCGGTTGTTGCGCCACCGATATTGTACCCGACGAAAATCGCTACGACCACACCAATAATCAACAGTACATCGACCACAGTGGCTGCCTCTTTTTCCCGGCAGCGGTTAAGTCGTCGGGTGTCGGCCGCGCGGCGAGCGGCGAGGTTTTTGGGTGTGGGTCGACGAGTCGCCGTATGCAGACGCTTTCGGAAAAACGGGTGTTCGGCACGAAGGTTTCGAGGACCGAGGTGTTCGTTGCCAGCGACACCGGACTGGTCGAAGTGTTGGTCTCGGCCGACCAGATTGGCGAGTTCAGCCTGGCCCACCGCGGGCCGGTGACCGCAGTCGCGGTCGACGATCGTGGCGTCCTGATCGGTACCGACGAGGACGTCCTGTACAGTGAGATGGCCGAAAACACTGGCCAGGACCAGCATACTCACTCGCCAGCGGTTTCGACAATGGCGGCCCAGGCGTTCGGTGAACCCGTTGCGGTTGGCTGGGGGCCTGCAGGGCCGATCGCCGCCGATTCCAGTGGGGCCGTATTCGAATGCAGCGAGTGGTCAGTCGACGAAGTCGAGGCCGAGGGCGATGCAGAGACCGAAGCCAATCACTCCGGGGCGAGGTGGACCAAACTGGGCGAGACAGCGGGCGTACGGGCGGTCGACGCCGGACTCGTTGCGGCAGCCGATGGCGTCTACCGATGCGCTGACGAGGGGTTGGCCCACGTGGGACTCGACGACGTGCGGGACGTCACGGCTCACGGAGCGCCGCTGGCAGCGACTGCCACGGGGTTGTTCCGGCTGGCCAACGGCTGGGTATCGGTTCACGAGAACCCCGTCGACCGGGTCGCCAGCGACGGTCATGGTCACACCCACGCGATAGACGGACACGGCGGAGTGATTCGCTCGACTGACTCGACCGACCCAACAGTGTCGACCGAACGATGGACCCAGACCGACCTCCCGGTCGATTCGCCAGCGGTCGACGTCGCCTACGGCAGCGGGATCGTTGCCGTAGTTACCGAGGATGGAGCGCTCTGTGTCGACGCTGGCGACGGCTGGCGACACCAGTTGCTAGGTGCCCGTGGCGTTCACGAACTCGCGGTTGGAGCGCCGAGGTCGGCCGAGTAGTCGACCTGCGTGTCCAGTATACGCGCGCACACCGAAACCGGGTTTAGGTGGGACGGAAAAGGGGCGGGTATGCCCACGATCATTCCGGGGTCGAGTTCGCAGGCGCTGGCGGCCGCGCTCGCGACCGAACTCGACGCGACGCTGACGGTACCGACCTACGACCGCTTTCCCGACGGCGAGACGATGGCATCGGTCCCCGAGTTCGACGAAAGCGAGGCGATTATCGTGGCGTCGACGGCGACCAACGACGCCCACATCGAACTGCTTCAGCTACAGGATGCGGTCGGCGAGGTCGGTGCCGACGAGATCACCACCGTCATTCCGTATCTGGGGTATGCCCGCCAGGACAAGGCGTTCACACACGGCCAGCCGATTTCGGTACGGGCGACCGCGAAAGCCATCAGCACCGGAACCGACCGGGTGTTCCTGATCGAACCACACGAGCCGGATGTAGCGGAGTTTTTCACCGTTCCCACTGCGTCGATCGACGCTGCCGATCTGCTGGCCAACGCGCTCACTACGCTCCAGGATCCGCTGTTCGTGGCCCCTGACGAGGGGGCGATCGAGCTCGCGAAAACGATGCGGGACGCCTACGACGAGGGAACGGTCGACTACTTCGAAAAGGAACGCGACTACGAGACCGGCGAGATCGAACTCACGCCGAGCGATGCACCGGTCGAGGGGCGAGACGTGGTCGTGGTCGACGACATCATTGCGACCGGCGGGACGATGAGCGGCGCGATCGGCGTGCTCACCAATCAAGGAGCCGAGCGGGTCTATGCGGTCTGCGTGCATCCGGTGTTAGCCGGAAGCGCGCTCACGAAGCTCTCGGCGGCGGGCGTCGAGCGCGTGATCGGCACCGACACGCTCGAACGCGCGGTGAGCGACGTGAGCGTCGCACCGGCGGTCGCTACTCGGCTCGCTGAGCAACAAGACGTTTGAGTCGCGGAAGCAGTTCGGTGAGCCCCATCGCGTACAGGCCGAAGTAGAACGCGACACCACCGAGAACACACAGCCAAAGCCCGAGTGCGAGTTCGCCGGCGGTCACCGCGTCGAACGCGAGCAGTTCGATCCGAACCCCGAGCGTCGAAAGGAGGCTGGTTCCGATCGCGAGCGCCACGATTTCACCGAGCGCCGAAAGCAGTTCGAACGGGATTTTTATCATCACCGGCCTGTGGATCGTGACCGAATGTGAGCGTTTCGTTCCTCTCGTGAGGGCGAATCCGGAACGAATTTGTGCGTCTCGTAGCTACCCGGAAATATGGCCGGACAATACGGAGATGTCGACTACTCACGTGTCGTCAAAACAGGTGTTGCGATCGGCGGCCTCCTGGTTGTTCTCGGGGTGGGCGGCGAGATCGGCGGTCACCTCCTGATGAGCGACCTGTCGGCGAGCGTAGATATGGTATTTACCGCCATGGAGTTCGGCGGCTTCATCGTCGCCATGATCGCCGTCTTCGTGTTCGGGATCGCCCTGCCGCTGACTGAGTAGTGGTCGACTGTCTCCAGTAGTAACGTATTCACAGCGACCCCGAAATCGTCACCAACGTTCTTTATCTGCGCCGTAAAAGAGCTGGTATGGCAGCGAAAACGATCTTCGAGAAGATCAGAGACCGAGAGATTTCGGCCCGAATTGTCCACGAAACCGAGTCGACGCTCGCCTTTCTCGACGCCCACCCCTTGGCAGCGGGCCACACACTTGTCGTTCCCAAAGAACCGTACGAACGGCTCCAAGACCTGCCGGCAGCGCTCTCGGCTGACCTGTTCGAGACGGTCCACGGACTCACGCCAACCATTGAGACCGCCGTCGACGCCGACGCGTCGACGATCGGCATCAACAACGGCGAGGCCGCCGGTCAGGAGGTCCCACACGTCCACGTCCACATCATCCCGCGGTTCGAGGGCGATGACAGCGGCCCGATCCACGCAATCGCACTCGACTCGCCGGAAATGTCGGAGAATGAACTCGACGAGATCGCCGATTCGATCCGACAAACCTGATCGAATCGGCGAACCATACTCTTTGTCACCCGATCGTATATAAAATCCGTACAAGCTCGAAATATTGTTAATTATCTAACTTTTATAGTTGTCACTGATTATTAACTAATATAGAGAGTATGCCCTCCGTGAAAGCCGGCTGCCCCGACTGTGGCAGCGATGTCTACACTGATTCGAACGAACAAGTATGTGAAAACTGTGGGCTCGTCGTCGACGCCGACCGTCTCGACCGTGGCCCGGAATGGCGGTCGTTTGCCGACGACGAGACGAATCCCAAACGCACCGGCTCGCCGCTGACGGTCGCACGACACGATCACGGGCTGTCGACCGAGATCGGCTATACGGCGAATCTGAGTGCGGCCAAACGTCGATAGTTCGCCCGACTCCGACGACAGCACAACCGGGCTCGCATTTCGGGCAAACGCGAACGGAATCAGATTCACGCCTTTACACGAATCAAACACATCGTCAGCAACAACGCGCTGCCCACACAGGTCAGAGATCACGCCTGTTCGCTGTTTCGTTCAGCACAGCGCGAGGACCTTCTTCGGGGGCGATCGATCGAGGGCTTCGTCGCCGCTAGTTTGTATGCTGCCTGTCGGATCGAGTCTATCTCACGGACGATCGACGAGATAACTGAGGTGTCCCACAGCAGTCGCGAGGAGTTCCAGTCGGCGTACGACGCGCTCAATCGAGATCTCGGACTGCCGATCGAACCCACCCATCCACGAGAGTACCTTCCACGCTATGCAAACCAGCTCGGGCTGTCGGCCAATGTGGAGCGCCGCGCCTACGAGCTGGTCGAACAGGCCGATCACGAGGGCATACTCAACGGTCGGAATCCGAACGGCGTCGCGGCTGCCTGTCTGTATACGGCCGCGAAAGAAAACGACACGAGCCTCACACAGCAGGAGGCCGCGTCGGTTGCATCCGTGACACCGGTAACGCTGCGAACGACGTATCAGGAACTCGATCCCTGAGCCGTTCGCGAGCCGAGACGAGCCGACCACAGTTGGAGACCAGAGCCGACACGAACCGCATCTGAAGTCCGATCGACGGACCCACCCCACGAAACGGACGCGTCGACAGGTCTCGGAGGGGCTCCACAGGCCATGGGAGTCAGTTCGAACCCCAGAGGGGCCGGAACACTCCCACTATCACCTGCTCACACCGAGGTAAAAAGTACACACCTGATATTCATCTGAAAAAAGCTACAGGTTCAGCCGCCAGTCTCGGTAGGACCTCGAACCGTGACGAAAACCACGCTTATAGCGTCTCCTCAGGCACAATGTAGACGGTAGTCCCGTGTTTCAACACCGGGACGGTCGACGTATCAGGATCGAAGTATTGCGGTCGACTGACTGTTTTGGCTTCGTACGTTTCGGGATCGAGAATCTGGACGGCGTGGTCGTCTTCGACGGTGACGACCGTGGTGTCGACCGCCTCGTCGACGCGACCGAGTTTCGTGACCTCTGGGGTGGTTCCCTCGTCGTAGCTGGCTTCGTAGCGCTCGCCGGTCAACAGGCGTTCGCCTTTGAGATTGCCGTGGGCGCTCGTAACGACCACTGGCCCGTCGCCGTCCTCCGGGTCGATCACGTCGCCGGGGGTGTACTTCGGGAGACGAGCGACAAAGGTGACGCGGTAGACCTCGTTGCCGTCTCGGTCCTCGGTGACCAGCGTCGGGTGGTCGTGGACCGTCCCACCGAAGCGGTCGGTGATCCGGGTGGCGACCGCCTGGCCGAGTTTATTCGTCGACAGCTTGATGTTCGGGCCAGCCTCGTTGCTCCGATCGACAGAGGTGATAAACGCCTCGCGATCGCCGTCGGCTTCACGGGCAGCGACGTAGGATTCGGCGATCTCGATGGCCTCGCTGGCTTCGTTGGGGCGAACCGGGCGGTCTTCGGCGCGGATCTGGAGAATACTGGCGAAATAGCCGCCAGCGATCCGGCCACACCGATCACAGACCTCCTTTGAGATGCGGACCGGAACCGTCCGCTGCTCGTGGATCGGTGTACCTCGAACAACGCCCGAAAACGTACAGTGCATGCGGATCGTCGTCTCGTCGACCTGTTCGGGCTCGACGCCCCACTCGATCCCCTCGGCGTTGACGTGGACCGACAGCGCCTCGCTCACAGCCTCGATGGCGACGTCGGTGTAGTCGACCGCCCCCAGGTCGACCCAACGGTTGCCGCGGTGGACCGCACCACACCGCCCACAGACGGTTACCTGCACGCGGTCGGGAACGTCGATCAGCTCGAACTCGTCGAAATAACAGGCGTCGCAGAGAACCGCGTCCGCATCCCGGCGCTCGCCGGGTCGCGGCTCAGCCCGGTCGGCGACCGGATCGCCACACCGGGGACAGAAATCACGTGACTCGCTCATAGGCGCTGTATGGCCGTCGACCGCTTAAATACCGCGACACGAGACCGAGGAGTCGCGAAGGGTCAGTCGACACCATCGTCGAGGAGTGCGATCGCTTCGGCATCGCTCACCTGACCGAACGACCGGTAGTGCGTGCCGACGGCCTGGAACACCCGGGGTTCGTCGACGATCACCACCTGGTCGGCCTCGTTGCCCAGTTCAGTGCGCGCCGAGGCGGGTGCGACCGGCACGGCGAGAATCACCTCCGCAGCGTCGGTGGCTTGCAACTGACGAAGACAGGCACGGGCGGTCGCACCGGTCGCGATACCGTCGTCGACCAACACGACGCGCTCGCCCGCGACGTCGGGCAGCGGCTCGCCACCGCGGTAGTCGGCGACCTTTTGGCGGGCGACGGCGGCCTCGCGCTCGCGCTCGCGTTGTATGTACGCGTCGTCGACCCGAAGCTGGTCGGCCAGTTCGTCGTTGAGCCAGTAGCTGCCGTCGGCGGCGACTGCGCCGATCGCCAACTCGGGGTTTGAGGGCGCACCGAGTTTGCTGGCGACGACCACATCGAGGGGTGCGCCGAGTCGGTCGGCGACCACCCGGCCGACCGGGAGTCCGCCACGAGGGATCGCACAGACAAGGTCCGCCTCGATGCCCAGCTCAACGAGACGGTTGGCGAGCCGCTGGCCGGCGTGGGTACGGTCGATAAATGCCATGGGAATTCCTCACACGACGTTCGACCTGCAGACGCAAATAGCTCAGGACCGGACAGTCGATCGGTAACACTCGCCACTTGGCAACGTCGGTAGGGTTTAACGGATTGAACCGCTATGTATTGGTATGAACTGGTCGACCGATTGGGGACTGCGTGGTCGGATGGGACTGACGATGTTCCTGCTTTTTGCGCTCTACATCGTGTTCGTGGGAATACTCATCCAGTACGGCATTGGACTGATTGGCGTCGTCGTCATGATGGGAGCGTTCTCGTTCGTCCAATACTTTTTCAGCGACAAAATGGCGCTCTACAGCATGGGCGCGCGGGTCGTCGACGAAAGCGACGCCCCCGAGCTCCACCGTACCGTCGAGCGGCTCTGCCAGCAGGCTGACCTGCCCAAACCACAAATCGCGATTTCGGATTCACGCGTGCCGAACGCGTTTGCGACCGGCCGGAACCAAAAGAACGCGACGGTTGCCGTGACGAGCGGCCTGATGCGCACGCTGAACCAAGAGGAGTTGGAGGGCGTGCTCGCCCACGAGTTGGCCCACATCAAAAACCGCGACGTGATGGTGATGACGATCGCCTCGTTTTTGTCGACGCTCGCGTTCATCGTCGTTCGGTGGGGCTGGCTGTTCAGCGGCGACGGCCGGAACCAAGCGCCGGTGTACGTCGCGATTTTGGCCTCGCTGGTCGTCTGGGTGATTTCCTTTTTCCTCATTCGGGCGCTCAGCCGCTACCGCGAATACTCCGCCGACCGCGGGGCCGCGTCGATCACCGGTAACCCGGCTGCACTCGCCTCGGCGCTGATGTCGATCAGCGGGCGGATGGACAGCGTCCCCAACGAGGACCTCCGGGATCAAGCCGAGATGAACGCCTTTTTCATTATCCCGATCCGCTCGGGATTCATCGGCAAAATCGCCAGCACCCACCCGCCGACCGAGAAACGAATCGAGAAACTCCGCGAACTCGAACGGCAGCAAGAACTGGCCTGAGCAGGTAGCCGAAATCAGGCTTCGAGAATTTCGTCGTCGGATTCTTCAGGGACCGCAATCGTTCCGTCGACCGTGGTAACCGCCCGGCCGCCGACGTGGACCTGCGTTCGACCCACACTGTCGACGTCGACACGCGCGTGAACCACGCCCGGCCGGCCGAGAAAATGACCTTGTTCGAACTGCAACTCGTCGACGGGCTCGTCGAACGCCGCATTGCCGACCGTATTTAAATACGCCGCACAGGCCCCGCTCGCTGTGCCCGTGACGGGGTCCTCGTCGACACCAACCGATGGCGCGAAAAACCGACCGTGGACTGTCGAATCGGCCGACAGGGTGTCGAACGTAAACACGTAGATGCCAGCCACGTCGAACTCCTCGGAAAGCCGCTCAATCGCACTCAAATCCGGGTTGAGTCCGCCGAGCGACTCAAGGAAGTTGATCGGAACGATCAACACCGGCAAACCGGCCGAAGCCCGCGCGACCGGTAACTCAGCGCCCACGTCCTGCAGAGTTGCCTCGTCGGCACCGAGGACGTCGGCCAACCGGCTATAACCCAGCTCGCACTCGTCGACCGTCGGCGACTCCTGGGTCATCCAGACGGTACCGTCGGCTTCGATCTCGATTTCGAGAAGGCCGACAGCGGTTTCGAGGCTGTGACTCCCGGCGTCGACGACCCCCGTCTCGTAGAGCAACGCGTGAGTAGCAATCGTGGCATGACCACACAGTTGGACCTCCTGTGTGGGTGTGAAAAACCGAAGCTGTCGGTCGGCGGTTTCGGATGTCGAGACGAACGCGGTCTCGCTCACCGCGAGTTCGCGGGCGATCGCCTGTCGTTGAGCGTCCGAAAGCTCCGAAGCGTCCGGAATCACACCCGCAGCGTTGCCCGTCAGCGGCTCGGTCGTAAAGGCGTCGACGAGCGCCATCGGTCGCGTTGACATGCACCGACAGAACACCTGTCGCATCAAAAGGATTCCGTGCACTGGACGGTAGTCACTGCCTACGAATCAGTAGTTACCACCTACGATACGATATTCACCAGCTACTCCGGATCGAACATCCCGGTCGACACGTACCGTTCGCCGCTGTCCCAAAAGACCGTTATCACGAGCGGGTCGTCGGCTTTCGCGGCGACGAGGCGCTCGGCAACGCGTTTGGCCGCGAGATTCGACGCGCCGCTGGACTGGCCGACGAAGATCCCCTCCTCGCGGGCGAGGCGTCGACACTCGGCTTCGGCCTCGGGCGCCGAGACGATCTCGACCGAATCGAGTAGGTCGGTGTCGAGGTTCGGACTGATAAAGCCGGGACCCATCCCCTGGAAACTGTCGCCGGTCGGCTCTTTGCCCGAGAGAACGGCTGAATCGTCGGGTTCGACGGCAACAATCTCCATTTCGGGGAACGCCTCGCGGAGTCGTCGACCGATGCCGGTGATCGTGCCGCCGGTGCCGACGCCCGCGACGACCGCGTCGACCGTCCGGTCGCCGACCTGGTCGAGAATCTCCGGTCCGGTCGTCTCGTAGTGTGCCGTGGGGTTGGCAGTGTTCTCGAACTGGCGGAGTTGGACGTAGCCCGCCTCGGCTTCGAGTTCGTCGGCTCGGTCTTTGGCCGCCGAGATGTCGCCGTCGACGAGTTCGAGCTCCGCGCCGTAGGCTCGCATGATCGCGCGTCGCTCGGGTGATTTCGAGGCTGGCATCACGATCTGGACATCGTAGCCCTTTGCTGCCCCAACCATGGCGATCCCGATTCCCGTGTTGCCGCTTGTCGGTTCGACGATGGTGTCGCCGGGCGACAACAGCCCCTCGTTTTCGGCGATTTCGATCATCCAGAGCGCGGGCCGATCCTTGGCCGACCCACCCGGATTGCGGGATTCGAGTTTGGCCGCGATCGTCGACCCTTCGGGCGCGTCGACTTCGACCAGCGGCGAGCCGATCGTATCGAGAATGCTTCGGTCCATTATCTGTCGTTTGGCGACCAGGGCCTAAACGACTGACGGAGCCCGTAGGATGCGAGAACCGACGAGCGAGAACAGAGGGGGGCGAGAGCCGGGGAGGTTTTAGTGATCGCTGGCGAAGCGACGGTATGGAACTACAGACGATGCAGCCGAACACCGAGTGGGAGCCAGCGGGCTACGAGGAGTCGATCGCGGCGCTCGGTGGGGGCGACTACACGTTTCACGTCTGGGGTGGCGACTGGTGTATCGACTGTCAGGAACAGCTGCCGGATTTCGGTGCGGCGCTCAAATCGGCAGGCGTCGACCCCACGACCGTTCACCACTACCCGGTCGAGAAAAACGAGGACGGCTCGAAATCGGGCCCCAAGGTCGACGAGTACGGAATCGAGTACATCCCGACCGTAGTCGTCGAAGACGATGGTGAGGAAGTCGCCCGCTTCGTCGAATCCGAAACGCCCCCGATCGCAGCGTATCTGGGCAAAGAACTCCAGGCTCCCGAGGAACACTGAAAGCATGAGAAAAACAGAGGTTCGTCAAGCGATGGTTCGTCATCCGGTGGATCTGCGGTAGCCGTCCGAGAGCGTTCCAGACAAACGATAGCCTTGGCATACACGGGAAAGAACAGTACCCCGTGTTCGTTTTGAACGGATGTTCCAGTCCAGAGAGGAGTGCTTCGAGAACTGGCACTATTCAAGTAATCGACATGGAACCGCATATGGAAAACTGAGATGCAGTCACAGTATGATGTGGCAGAAACGGTGTTGAGCCGAATGTGTCACATACAAATCAGCTGATCGCATCTCGTAACTCGTCGACTGCACGCTTGATGTGACTCCAGACTCGGACAGCTGGCCCGATTTAACGGGTGGAAGACTCACCAGTGTAACTGATACGGAATTTACATACAAAGTCAACCTCGCAGTCGCCGGTGCTCGGGCGTACATGACGATCGCATATATCATATAGGACTCGTTGATTACATCCCCGACAACCGCTGTGAGGGTTCGGGAGACAAAACGTTCGGCCGACGTACTGTGTCAGCGAGCAGTTACACGCTACCGTGCGGGGATTTCACGGCCAGTTGCCGCCCTGCGTGTAGGCGTCGACCACGCGCTGGATGGCGACGACGTACGCCGCCGTTCGCAACGAGGGTGCATCGGTCGACTCGTAACAGTCGACGAGCCCGTCGAACGCTTCGGTGATCACCCGTTCGAGTTCGTCGTTGACCCGGGATTCGATCCACGAAAAGCGCTGGCGGTTCTGGACCCACTCGAAGTACGAGACCGTCACCCCGCCGGCGTTGGCCAGTATATCCGGGACGACGTGGACGCCCTTCTCAGTGAGAACCTGACCAGCCTTCGGCGTAATCGGCCCGTTTGCAGCCTCGACGATGACGTCCGCCTGTACCTCGTCGGCGAGCGATTCGTCGACCGCGTTTTCGAGCGCCGCCGGAATTAACAGGTCGACATCCAGCGTCAGTAGCTCCTCAGTACTTATATACTCGGCCGCCTCGTGGTCGGTGACCGAACCGGTTTCGCGTTTCGTCCGAGCGACCGCATCGGTGTCGAGACCCTCCGGATCGTAAATCCCACCGCCCGAGTCCGACACCGCAACCACGGTGGCTCCCGCATCGCCGATAAGCCGAGCGGCGACCGAGCCGGCGTTACCGTAGCCTTGGACGGCGACGGTCGCATCCGCGAGTTCACTGTCGAGCCACGCGAACACCTCTCGGGAGGCAAGCATCACCGACCGACCGGTGGCCTCGACGCGGCCCGCCGACCCACCCGACGACATCGCTTTGCCGGTGATGACACCCGGAGCGGTCGTCCGTTCGAGGGTCTCGTAGGTGTCTTTGATCCAGTTCATCTCGCGCTGGCCGGTGTTGACGTCCGGAGCGGGAATGTCGCGATCCTCGCCGATCAACGGCCGGAGTTCGACCGCAAACGCCCGTGTCAGCCGTTCGAGTTCGGCTTCACTATACTGCTTGGGGTCGACGTTGATCCCCCCTTTGGCCCCGCCGTAGGGGATGTCGACCACGGCGCATTTATAAACCATCCAGCCCGACAGCGCCATTACTTCGTCGCGACTGACGCTGGGATGGTAGCGAATCCCGCCCTTGTACGGCCCGCGGTCGCCGTTGAACTGCGAGCGGAAGGCCCGAAACAGTTCGATCGAACCGTCGTCGAGTTCGACCGACAGCGTGGTTTCGAGCACGCGTTCGGGGTGTTTCAGCCGTTCGAGCACGTCAAGGCGGACGTCAACGTACTCGCTGGCGGCGTCGAGTTGTTGCTGAAGGCTTTCGAACGGGTTGGCGTGGTCAGCCATACCTAACGTCTCAGGCCGTGGGCGTGTTAACCCTACTGCACCATTTATGTTAGATGAGAATTAGTCGATCGCTACCGCCCCGGTCGACCGGTGTAGACAGAGGCTACTGCCGGACTCATCGAGAGCGTTCGAGCCAAGGGGTGTGGTCAGCGGTTGGTCGTGAGCCACTCGAGCGCGGGTTCGAGCTCGGTTTGCGGCGGCGAGCAGCTGAACGACTCGCACGCATAGACTGTCGGCTCGCCGTCGACCGCCTCGCGGCCAGCCCACACCGGCGGAGCCTCGTCGAAACCGAGCTGGTCGAGCCACGCGTCAAGGCCTTCCTCGGTCGGCGGGCGCTGGGCAACCACGACACCGGAGAGGAACCGGTCGGCCAGCGTCTCGCGCCAGTCGGCTGGAAGCTCGTCGGCTGCGATCGTGAGCTCTACGCCACCGTTGGCGTAGCGGTCAGCAGCGAGCGTCAACGACACGTGCTGGAGCGGATTTCCGCGAATCCGGTTGCCGTGAGTTTCGAGGACCGCTCGGGCGATCTCGGTGTAATCGACGTCGGGGACGAACCCATCGAGAACGACCAACAGATCGGTCGCCACGCCGAGACTAGAGGGCGTCGACCGGTCGTCCAGCTCCTGTGGCCGGGCCACTAACTGCTCGCCGTGCTGGGGCGTGAAGTAGATCGTCCCCTCGTCGGCGTCCCAGAACTCGTCGACGATGGTTTCGGCCAGCGAGAGTGCGAACTGGAGGTGGTCGACGTCGCCTGTGACCTGGTAGGTGTCGAAAGCGCCGCGTGCGAGGAAAGCGTAATCCTCCAGATAGCCATCGCCTTTGGCGTCACCATCGATATACCGGCGGGTGAGTCGGCCGCTCTCCGCGTCCCACAACTGATCGGCAACGAACGAGAGCGCCGCCGTCGCCCCTTCGACATAATCGGAATCGAGTACCCGGGCGGCCCGCGCGTACGCGGAGACCATCATGCCGTTCCAGCCAGCGAGGATCTTCTCGTCGCGCGGTGGTCGGGTTCGGTTCTCGCGGGCGTCGGCCAGCGTTCGTTCGGCCTCGGCGAGTCGGCGTTCGACATCGTCGACCGAGATTCCGTGCTCGTCGGCGAGCGTCTCGACGGGCTCGGAGATGTTGAGGACTGTCGTTCCGTGTTCGAAGTTGCTCGACTGGGTGACGCCGTATCGGTCGCAGAACAGTTCGGCGTTTTTGTCGTCAAGCAGGTCGTGAACCTGCGAGGGAGTCCAGACGTAGAACGTCCCCTCCTCGTCGCCGCTTCGGGCGTCGAGCGTGCTGAAAAAGCCACCCTCAGGGTGGGTGAGCTCGCGGTCGACGAACGTTAGGGTCTCGCTAACCACGTCTGCGTAGTGATCGTGGCCGGTGAGCTGGTGGGCCGCCAAATACAGCGGCGGGAGCGCGGCGTTGTCGTACAACATCTTCTCGAAGTGGGGGACGGTCCACTGGCGGTCGACCGCATACCGGTGGAATCCGCCGCCGAGCTGGTCGTAGATGCCACCGGTCGCCATCGCGTCGAGCGTGGTGGTGGCGACGTCCAGCGCGTCGGTGGTGCCGCTGCGAGCGTAGGCCCGCAACAGGAGGTCGATCCGACCGGGCTGGGGGAACTTCGGGCCGTCGGAGCCGAAACCGCCGTACTCGCGGTCGGCCGACCGAAGGGCCGCCCGCACGGCGTCGTCGAGTTCGTCGCTGCCGGGCGTCTCGCCCGGCTCATCGGGTGTCGACTCCAGTTGGTCGCGTGCGCCGTCGGTCCACTGCTTGGCGCGCTGTTTCATCTCGGCACGCTGGTCGGGGTCGGCCCACGAGTCGGCGATCCTGTCGAGCAGGTCGGCGAACCCAGGCATCTGGCCCCGCGACTCGGGCGGAAAGTAGGTACCGATGTAGAACGGTTTCCCGTCGGGAGTCAGCCACGCCGACAGCGGCCAGCCGCCCTGACCAGTGACGAGCTGGCAGACGGTCATATAAATACTGTCGAGGTCGGGTCGTTCCTCGCGGTCGACCTTGATCGGGACGAAGTTCTCGTTGAGCCGCTCGGCGATCTCCTCGTCTTCGAAGCTCTCTTCTTCCATCACGTGACACCAGTGGCACGCCGAGTAGCCGATCGACAGGAAGATCGGTTTGTTCTGCTCGCGGGCGGCTTCGAGGGCGGTCTCGTCCCACGGTTGCCAGTTGACTGGGTTGCCGTCGTGCTGGCGGAGATACGGACTGGCTTCGCCGTCCAGTCGGTTACGGTCGAGAGGGTCGCTCATACGTAGAACATGGGCCTGCGAGACGCAAAAAAGATCCGTGTCGACGCCCCGGTTTCGAGATTGATTTCGGGTTCGTTGGTCGACTACTCGGAAGTGTTCTCGGTCGACTGGGCCGATTCCTGTTCTTGTTGCTCTTCTTGGGCTTCTTTGGCCTGGTCGAAGGCATTGGCCGGTGCAATCACTTCGACGACATCAGCATCAAGTGTGTCGAGAATCGCACCGTCCGGGCCCGAGATCAACAATAGACCTTGACTGTCGATCTGATCTTCGATCTCGATTTCGCCCGATTCGAACTCCTCTTCGGCGTTCGCGATCGCTTCTTCGACCGCTTCTTGTTGGAGTTCCTGAATTGCTTCTTGTTCTTCTTGAAGTTCTTCTTCTGAGGTGTTGCCCTCTTGGGCGTCCTGTTGAAGTTGCTGCTGTCGCTCTTGTGCTTCCTCTTGATCGACCTGAATCGAAATAGCCACCTCTCGGCTACCGTCGCCGCCGCTACTGGATTGGCCCATACAACCAGCCGCCGCAACACCGGTGCCGATGCCGGTCAGTTCGAGAACACGCCGCCGATTGACTGTGAAGTCGTCTGTCATGGTGCTATCGCGGGATTTCCAAACGGACACAGATAAACCAATTGATACTCGTGGACTAGAGAGGGCGTCGACCATCTCGCAACGACCGCCGAGATCACAACTCAGCCCAAAGAAGACATCATTAGTCGTGTATCGACTTCGTACGGTTGTATAGGCGCGTTAGTTGCTCGGGCTGATCTATCCTTCACAAAACATATACCGTCGACACGTGAGCGTCGTGATATGAAACTCGAAAAGACAGTCGTCGCCGTGGCTATTGCGGTGGTCGTGGTGTCGGTTGTCGCCGCGGTGACGGTTCCTGATGTGCTGGCCGATCCGACCAACGACGTTCGGCCCGGTTCGGTCTCCGTCGAAGAGGTACCGATCACGCCCGGTGAAACGACCGGTGACACAGCCACGCTGTCGATCGAACCGAGGCTCGGCCACTACGGAAACCCGACCGAGAACGTGACCGTCCTGTTCCGGGCGACCGATAGCGACTCGAACCTCGTCGAGACCGAACGGACCGTCGACGTCGGCCAGTTGCGCGGCGACCGTGAGACGCCCGTCGAGACCAACCTGACAGTCGACCGCGAGGGTGGCTACCGGATCGAGACCATCGTGTTCAGTGATGGCGAGCGCGTAGACAGCGCCCAGCGCAGCGTTGACGGTGTCGAAGCGCTGACGCCAGCGTACGCCGAGTCGAATGTCGAGTTTGCCGAGACGTCGGCGATCCAACCGGTGTCGGTTGCCGTGGGATCGACTGACGGCGACGCGGTCGACCTCGATCTGAGGGGCTCGTTGACGAACGAGGGCGACGACTCGACCGACGACCTCGAAGTAACCTACACCGCCCGCCAGGCCGACTCGAACGTGGTTGCCGACCGCACGACGGTCGACGTCGACGAGATTCGAACCGGTCGAACTGCGAGCGTCGAGGCCGACCTGACCGTCCCCAACGAGTACAACTACTACGTCGACGCCGTTGTCTGGCGCGACGATGTCCACATCGACTCCGCACAGGGCGTCGCAAACCTCGATCCGACCGAATCGGTCAGCCCCAACGAGACCGAATCGGACGTCGCGTTCGAAGCCTCCGACTTCTCCGGCGGGTCGGACGCAAGCGAGGAAGACGAAGCACTATCGGAAAGCGACGAAGAATCGAGCGACGACGCATCGGGCGAAGAGACACCCGGCTTCGGGGTTGTGGTTGGACTCGTCGCACTGCTTGGGGCGACACTGCTTGCCCGGAGGCGATCACAGTGAACGACGGCTCAGCCACACCAGTAACTGACGACAGCGGGGAGACGACACCAATGACAGACGATACTCATCAGACGACACGAGCCGAATCGCACCGACTGCAGAGTGACGGCGGACAGAACACTGACTCCATACTCGGCTCACGTGACCTTCGAACCATCGTCGACTACGTCGCGCTGGGGGCGCTGGTATTGTTTGCGCTTATTACGGCGCTACAGTTGTACAGCGCGGTTGGCAGCGCCATCAACCAGCTGATCGCGACCGAGTACCGCGTCTTCTTCCGGGCGGCGTTCAACCTCGCCGTCTTGCTCGGGTGTCTCGCTGGCATCTCGAAGCAGCTCAACCGACTCACCTGATCGAACCCGGGGTAGCGAATGGAAACGCTCTTTTGACCATCTCACGCAGAGATAGTATATGAGCAACGGCGAGGACACCGAGACAGCCGTCGACAGCCTTTTCGAACGACTAGAGGCGGTCGGCAACGCGCTCGACGACGCCGAAACCGAGGCCGACCTCGACGCGATCGAAGCGGATCTCGACACGATCGAGACCGAACTCGCGGAGTCGGAACTTCCAGTGGCCGACGACGAGGAAGACGAAAACGACGAAAGCCCGGCCGACGACCTCGAATCGCAGGTGGCCGACTACCGCGAACGGCTCGACGACCAGCGCGGCCCCTACCCCGAGACAGTCACCGACGGCATCGAATCGGCGAAAACGACCATCGAAGACGGCGAGTGGACCGACCAGGGCCGAACCGAGGTCGTTGAGGCAGTCAGAACGTTCGCCGAGTCAGTCAGCGGGATTCTCGACGCAACCGTGGGTGAGGAGATCACCGGTGTCGACAGCGCGCTCGACGTACTCAGCGATTGTGCCGCGGTCGTTACGAAAGCCGACCTCGATCCAGACGCCGACACCGAAACCCTGGGCGAGTTGGTCGAAGCCGTCGACACGCTCGAAGCCGACCTCGAAAGCGCCCAGGAGTGGTCGGATCTGACCGTCCGCGAGACCCTGATGGCCGAGGGCTACTACGACGTGCTGGGCCACACCAAAGACTACCCGCCGGAGTGGGCCGCACTCAAGGAGCACGAAAAACAGGGCAACACCGAGATGGTGCTGTTGGCCTACGATGAACTCGATTCGGATTTCATGGAGGAGCACTGTCTGGACGCGCTGGCTCGCATGGGTCCGATTGCGGCCACCGACGAGGCCATCGAAACGATGCTCCAGTTGGCGAACAAACGCGACAAAAAGGCGATCAAAATCCTCGGCAAGATGGGTGCGACCGACGCGGTCGACACCCTCGTCGAGTACGTCGACGCCGACAAAGATCCTGTGCTCCAGAAAGTCACGTTCCGCGCGCTCGGCGAGATCGGCGACGACGGGGCGGTCCAGCCGCTGGCGAACAAACTCCTGATGGACAACGACAACGTCCGCCCGCAGGCTGCCCGTGCGCTCGGGCTGGTCGGCGACCCGCGTGCGATCAAACCGCTCTCTGAAGCCCTCAAAGCCGACGAGAGTTCGAACGTTCGCGCTCAGGCCGCCTGGGCCCTCCGTCAGATCGGTACGAAGCGCGCGCTCGAGGCCGTCGTCGACCACGGCTCCGACGAGACGTTCATCGTCCAGACCGAGATCGACAAGGCACGGAACGCACTCGATTCGGCCGTACCGACCGCCTAGTCGGCGGCGAGACACCCAAACCAGTTTCTCGCTGCAACTCGTTCGCTAAACACTCTCTGCGGGTAACACGGCTATTTTTCAGTGTTCGGCCCCAATACAACTCACATGACAACCGCACTGTTCGTAGTCAGCGAAGAGGGGTATTGGGGCGAAGAATGCATCGAGCCGCTGTCGACCCTCGACGAGGCGGGCGTAGACGTCACGGTCGCGACGCCGACCGGCAACCCACCGGTCGTCGACGAGCAGTCGGTCGACCCCGACACTGTCGGCGAGGAGATCTGTGAGTTGGTCTTGGAGTACGACAACAATGACGAACGACTCGCCAACCCCGAACCGATTGCGACCGTCGAGGCGAGCGACTACGACGCGGTGGTCTTCCCCGGCGGCCACGGGACGATGTGGGACATCAACATCGACCGCCACGCCCGCCAGTTGCTGGCCGAGGCAGTCGCCGGCGATGAGGGCGTCGGGATGGTCGTCTGTCACGCGGTGGGTCTGCTTGGCTTTACCCACGACGAGAGCGGCGAGTACCTGGTCGACGGCCGCGATGTCACCGGATTCCCCAACGAGTGGGAGGCCGACATCATCGACGACACCGACCTGATGGGCGACGGCCGCAAGCTCCCGTATCTGGTCGAAGACGAGGTCATCAAGGCTGGCGGCAACTGGGACGCCGAACTCGACAGCGAGACGAGCGTCACCGTCGACGGCGATCTCGTGACCGCCCGTGGGCCAGAATCCTCGGCCGCGGCGGCCGACACGCTGCTCGACGTGCTCGGCGTCGAACTCTCGGCCTAACACCTCGTCGACGCCAGAGGCTCGACTCGTTTTTATAACAGCACTCGTTCGTGAGAACCACTGTACACTGGCGAGCCAAAGGTATATTCACACGAATCACCGAGTTTCGGTATGGTTCTTCCGTTGGCGATGGGGTGGCGACAGCTGTTGTTCGAAAACTGGCCGGTCGACCCCGAGGTGATGGACGCTCACCTGCCCGATGGGCTCGAACCCGACACGTTCGACGGCTCGGCGTGGCTCTCGGTCGTCCCGTTTACCAATGTCAACGTCCGACCGAAGGGCCTGCCGAAACAACTCGGAATTCGGCTCCCCGAACTCAACCTTCGGACGTACGTCACCCGCGACGGCGTTCCCAGCGTCTACTTTTTCAGCCTCGATGCACAGGGAATAACGAGTGTGATCGGCGCACGAGTGTTTCATCACCTGCCCTACTTTTATGCCCGAATCTCGCTGGAGCTGTGCGACGGATGCGTGCAGTTTCGCAGTCGACGGCTCCATCCAGGATCACGCCCGGTTCACTACACGGCGAGCTACGGACCGACCGGCGAGCCGTTTTCGGCTCCCGACGACCCCTTCGGGGAGTTTCTGGTCGAGCGGTATCGGTTTTATACGGAGGCCCAAGACGGCTCGATTCGCTTCACCGATGTCGACCACGAGCCGTGGACGCTGTATCCGGCCGCGGCCGAGGTCGAGACCAATACGCTACTCAAAGCGCATGGGTTCGCAGAGCCAGACGCCGAGCCGGTGTACTACTACAGTCCGGGACTCGACGTGACTGCCTCGCAGAGCCATCGCTTATAACAAAAATCCGTCGCGCTACTCGATTTTGAAGACGGCTTCCTCGATCGACTCGCTGTGGCACTCCGGGCAGCGCGAGGGGTAATTGACGGGATCGTCGTAGTTGCTGAAGCCGCAGTGAGCACATTCGGGAGGGGCGACCAGAAACTCAGTGTCGTCTTTGTACCGGATCGACCGGGCGACGTGTTTGAGATCCTGGTAGATCGTCGACACCGGTGTGTCGAGTTCGGCGGCGAGTTCGCTGGCGGTCGCAGGCTCGGCCCCGAGCGTTTCGGCAAGCTGTTCTCGCCGTGTCGAATCGGTCATACCCTCTCTCAGCGCTACGGCACCAAAAGCACATCCCGTCGTCGAGGTGGTGGTGGCAGACGAAGCCGTCGACGAACGGGGAGACAGACGGCTGCTAGTCGGCGTCGGTGTCAGCGGCCGAGTCGACGACGTGGTGGGGCCCAAGCGGGCCGTGGGTTGGACAGATCCCGGCAATTGGGGTGGCATTGAGGCAGCAGGCCCGCTGTTCGCTGGCGACGATACTCGGCAGCAGGGTCTCGCCGCAGACCCGACAGTAGAGACCGTCGTCCATACCGACCATTGGGTCCGCGGTCGTATAGCTCTCCCGAGAGTTCAGTCGTCGACCAGTGTTCTCAGTCGTCGACCAACTCGGCCGCAGTAATCCGAATCCGGCCGCTGTCGCCATTCCATTCGGTGTCGTATTCGAGGTCGATCCGCTGGGACATGTGGGGGCCGTTGGTGACGAACGTCTCGAACTCGCCGCCCTCGCCAAGGAGGTGGACGCCGTACTCCTCGTGAAGCCCGCGAAGCTCGTCGATCGCCTCGGCATCGAGCGTCCGGCCGAGCCACGACTCGTCGAGGCCGTAGGCCGCCACCTGCAAAATCGTGATCTCGAAGCCCGCCGCCAACATCTCGGCGGCCAGCTGTTCGGGGTCGCGCTGCCACAGAGGCGCGAAGAGATCGATTCCGAGGCGGTCGCACATCCCCTGAATTCGATTCGTCTGGAACTCGCTTTCGATTGCACCGGCGGTGACGCCCGCGAGGTCGACGGCCTCGGCGAGCGCTTCGAGTGCGCCCTCCAATGGTTCGAGTTCGGCGTCGCCCTGCGCGCTGGCGTCGACGGCCTCGGTCGCCCCCAGATCACCTGGTTCTACCTCGATGAGATCGATTCCAATGGCCTCAGCGGCCAGCCGGGCCAGTTGTGTCTCGGGGACGTGATACATGTACGAGTCCGCCGAAGGATGGACCGTCAGCAGTCGCGTCACGTTCAGTCCCTCGGCGAGCGCACGATACAGTGCCCACGACGAATCCTTACCGCCCGAAAAAAGGCTCACCCACTCACCAGTCATACCGATCCTCAGTCGGCCAGGGCTAATACCGGCTTTGATCCGGCCGCAGAGCGGTCGATGGTGCTCGAAGTCCGTCTACCGACCGAAGAGGCCTTGATCTTCATCGATGGTAAAGAAATCACGGATGAAGACGGAGATCCGCTGTTGGCGGCTTCAGCAGGGAGCAGTACAACGCTTGATTGGTCAGGCTCGGCGAGCGAGCGTGCTGTCGATGTCAGTTCGGAGGTGACAACGGGCGAATCCGCAATTACAGTGGTTGCGGTCGACTTGCCGAAGAATTCGGTGACCGTCCTTTCGTACGAAGTACCGGACATCTAGACACTGCTCGCGGATCGGTTCGCGGGTTACCATCGTCCACGGTCAAAACAAGCCGATACTCAGTGTCGAACAACGGCCGAGTACTAGGCGCTGTCGACCGGGTTCTACATATAGCCGAGATCGCGCAGGCGCTCCATCAGGTCCTCCTTGTCTTGGGCGCGGCCCGCGCGCTCGGTCGTGTTATCGAGATCCTGCAACCACGCTGGCTCGTCGGTCGTTTTCTCCGTACTCACTTCACTGCCAAGCGAGCGGAAGCCGGCGAAGTATTTGGGCGAAATCGGCACGTCGGACTGCTCGACGCCTTCGGGCAGGTCCTCTGCCGACTCAGGGACGTAGCCGTCGTCGGGGAACGCGTCGACGGTGTCCGGAACCACGAAGTTCCAAAAGACATCCCAGACGTCCGCCTCGTCGAACTGGAGAATGGGCTGGACGCGGTCGTGCGGCGGGTAGATGTCGGGATCGTGGCGCGGACTGAAGAAAGTCTCGTCGGCGCGGGCCTCCTGTTCGTCCCAGCGCACACCCGAGATGACGCCGTCGATCTCGTATTTTTCGAGTGCGTCGTTGAGCGCGACCGTTTTGAGCAGGTGGTTGCCGACGTACGTGTCCAAGAGGAACGGGAAGGTGTCCTCGTCGTATTCGAGGATTTCGCGGACGTGGTGTTGGTTGTGCTCGGAGAGTTCCGAGATTTCGATATCGTCGCCGGGTTCGAGGCCATGTTCGTCGACGTACGCGCCGATGTCGTTGTTGCGGGCGATGACGAGTTCGATGTCCCACTCGTCGGCCCAGTGCTCGATGAAGTCGGTGATCTCGTCGAAGTGCTGGTAGTGGTCGATGAACACCGCGGTGGGTTTGTCGTAGCCGAACTTCTCGGCCACCTGATTGATGAAGTAGAGCGTCAGCGTCGAGTCCTTGCCGCCAGTCCACATGACCGCCGGGTTCTCGTACTGTTCGAGGCCGGCTTTGGTGACCTCGATGGCTTTCTCGATCTTGTCCGTAATCCGTGGATAGTCCGTCGGCTCTTCGCCTTCGCCGTCGGTGTAGTCGACGTCGAGATAGTCGGGAAAGTCTGCTGACATCGTGTAATTACATCTAATTAGATGCAATAAATCGTTTTTGGCTTTGCAATCGACTGTCGAGGGTTCCAGAAACCAGCAAATACTGACGACTCGCGAGCGCCGCACATAGGACAACGAGTTGTCGATTATATCAAATGTCGGTACGGTTTTCCGGCTCGCTCCGAATCATGAGCCGATGACAGACACACAGCCCTCCGGCAGTGACCTCCTTTCGGGGACGGTCGCTGGAATCGGTGCATGGATCGCTGGCTACGTGGCGACCTATTTGTTCGTCGCCCCGAACATCCGAGAGTCGTCGCTCAACCGGATTATCGAGGGATTGGACGGCGAGGCCGCGACCTACGAGCTGGTCGGCTGGGTGTTTTATAATACGCATCTGGTCGACATCGTAATTGAGGACATCCCGCTGCTCGGCTCGCGGACCACGAGTTACATCGGGGGCGACGACGGATTCACGACCCTCCTGTTTGTTCTCCCGGTTGCACTCCTGTTCGCCACCGGACTCGCACTCGCACGGTATCGCGCTGTCGACACGCCTTCTGCAGGCGCACTCATCGGCAGCATGGTCGTGCCGGGGTATCTGCTTGCAGCGGTCAGTAGCATCTTTCTGTTTGAGGTGACAGCCGGCGGTGCTACCGGCGGTCCCGATCTCCTCCCAGCAGTCGTCCTCGCAGGGATCATCTACCCGCTGGTGTGTGCTGGCGGTGGCGGGGCGATCGGTGGCGTGCTCGACCAACGGAGTCGAAAACCGTAGCGGCCACCCCGGCGTAACTCCGCTCAATTCGGCGAAACTGGCAAACAACCGTCTCGGTTCGTTATATGTCTCGCTCTCCTGGGTATCAGTGTATGAGCGATACCAACGAGACGCGGTCTGCGAATCACGAGACACAGTCGACAAAGCGGCGCACGTATCTCCAGGCGGTCGGTGGGGTTGCGACGCTCGGTACCGCCGGGCTGGCTGGCTGTACAGGTGATGGCGGCACGGGAAGCAGTGACGATGACGGCGACGGTGATGGGGACGCCACCGGCCTGCTGTCGACGGCGGTCACCGATCAACCGGGCGATATTGCCGATTTCGAGTCCTGTGTCGTCACCATCGACGGGATCTGGGTCAAACCCGCCGAAAGCGAGAGCGATGACGAAGACGAGGGAGACGAGGAAGAAAACGACAGCGAGACGAACGAGACCGAAACCAACGAAACCGAAACGGACGACGACGAGTCGACCGACAGCGTTTCCGACGACGAAGCAGACGACCAGGAGGGCGAGGATGGCGACGAGGACGAGGGCGATGAAGGCGATGAGGACGAAGGCGTTCAAGAACAAAATGAGGAGGACGTCGACGAGGGCGAGGGGCGCGAGTACTACGAGTTCGACGAGCCACAGGAGGCCGACCTCGTCAACCTCCAGAACGGCGAAACGCAGCTGGTCGACGAGGACCGCAAACTCCCGGTTGGCGAGTACGAGTTCCTCCAGTTGGACGTCTCGGATGTCGAGGGGATTCTCGCAGACAGCGACGAGGAGGCGACCGTCGAAACGCCGGGTAACGCCCCGCTGCAGTTCAAACTCGCCTTCGAGATCCGCGAGGGCGAACGAACGATCTTCACCGGCGATTTCACCCCCGTCAAACGCGGACGAACCGACCGCTACCTGCTCCAGCCGGTCGCCACCAACCTCAGCGTGAGCTACGAGGAGATCGACGGCGAGGAGGATGGAGATGACGAAGCGGACGGAGACGACGAAAACGAAGAAGACAACGACAGCGAAACCGGGGACGAGTCGACTGAAAACGACTCCGAAACCGAAAACGACTCCGAAACCGAAAACGGGTCGGCCGAAAACGAGTCGACCGAAAACGAGTCGACCGACGAACAGTAGTCGGACACAACCCAGTTGCGGCGTTGTAACTGGTATTCGTCAGCACTGTTATGTAGCCAGATTTGGTATAAATGGTAATGGACGAGTCGTCTTCTAGTTCTTTACTCGGCTCTGCACGTTTAAGTAGGCCCCAACTATACACCGTATTGACAGCAAATGCTGCCGATCACGGACTTCCTATCGTGTACTGATCCGCTGGACGACTTCGACTCGCTGTCATATCACCAG
>NZ_JAQFWV010000009.1:0-76293 GCF_056175805.1 Halohasta sp. A2
TACACTGTCGTATTGTTGACCGCTTCGACTTCATATCGACAGAAGGCGTCCAATTGCATACAACTTTCACGGAAACTGGACGGAGAAAGCACCGAGAGTGCGATTAATTAGCGGCGCAACGAGGCAATTTTAGTTGGAACGTCGGTCTCATCGCGCCACGTCTTTGATGTACTGCTGTACGGGATTTTGAAACGTTGCGACTCACTGTGCAGCAGCGCTCAGTGCGAATTCCAGGGGTCGAAAAGATATTTGGTATAGCTGCGTATGGTTTATGAATCGGCATACGAGCGAATCGGCGCCAGCTCGTCGACAGCGATATCGGCTGCGAGAGCGCCCAAATTGGTTGAATGAGGGGTTTCAGCGGGATATTTCCGCCGGAAGTAGCTATAGATGTTTTTCAGGTCCCGAGCCAGCAGTTCGTCGCTGTTTGCGTGGTCGGTCGACACCGCCTGCGGCCAATCGAAGATCGTGATCCCTGACTCGTCGACGAAGACGTTGTACTCGCTCAAATCGGCGTGAACGTAGCCCGCCTGGTAGGCCGTAGCCAGTTCCTCGATGATGAGATCGAGAACGCCCACGACCTGTTCGGATTCGAGTCGCGCACGCGAGAGCTCCGCGCCGTCGAGTTTCTCCATGACGATTGCATGGCGGTTCTGGTCGACTGGGCGGGGAACCGACACGTCCGGATACAGCGACTCGAGCGCGTCGTACTCCGTTTCGGCGGCTTTTCGGGCGGTGTAGAGCCACGAGACGTGGTTGTGGTCCGAGGTGTACTCGCGCTCGCGGTCGACTTCGCGGAAGTTGGTATAGCCTTCACGGTGATATTTAAGTGCCAACGGCTGGAACGACATCGCCTCGTAGACGTCGCTTTCCTTGCCGACACCCAAGGGTGCGCCAACGCCGTCGATGGTGTCGCGCTCCGAGAACGTCCGCAAGGCGAGCGCATCGTACCCCTCGAACGTGAGCTGGTAGCCCTCGTACTGGATTGTTTTGCGCTGGATGAGCTCGTATTTCATACAGCGGTCGAGTCGGTAACTGATCTCCTCGCTCGTGAGGCTCGAATAGGTGGGTAGCTTCTCGCGCTGGACCCACTCGGAAAATCGCATTCCCTGTTCGACCCCGGATAAAAGATAGAAATCCTCGGGTTCGAGTTCCCGAAAGAACGCCGCCACGTTCTGAACCATATTCACTGGAGGCTCGCACGGCCTAAAAGCCCGACGAGTCGACCGATTCGGCTTTACTAAATGGTATGGTGCTATACTGAATTAGTTTGTTCGGTAGAGAACAACTCTCGTCGGCTGGCCGCTTTTCGGACCCACATCTTCTTTTGAATCGAACTGAACGGTACGGCTATGGATTCGGGGACTATAGCAGGAATCGGCCTTTTCGGGCTCGGACTCGTCGGCTACATCGCTGGCGCGTATCTCGCCTATCCCGGCCGAGAGCTGTCGCTGACCGCGATCATGGCGGGCATTGCACTCGCTGCGATCGGCAATGGGTCGACGGAGCATTCGCCATGAGTATTCGCGCGATGGTGTACACGGACGCTGGCGTCGAACAGTACGATGACGTGGCGGCTGCGCTGGCCGCCCCCGGCGGAACGTGGGTCCATACCGACGGCGTCGACGCGACCGACCGCGATCTACTCACCGACCGGTTCGGAATCCACCAGCTCGCCATCGAGGACATCCTTGACGAGGGGACACGACCGAAAACCGAGGAGTATGACAGCCACACGTTCGCCCTGCTAAAGACTGTCCGGCTCAGCCAGCGTGAGGACGTCGAGTTCCACAAGGAGGTCCAGAGCCACGCGGTCGGCTTTTTTATCGGGCCCGACTGGCTGGTGACGATGGCGGCGACCGACACCGCCGTCGATCCCGCGGCCGAGCGATGGCAGAAAAACGGCCAGCGGGTCGCCGACCGCGGCACTGATTTTCTCGCGTATCGCATCATGGATGCCATCGTCGACGACTACTTTGCCGTACTTTGCCGTGCTCGACGAGATCGAAGACGACATCGAGGCCGTCGAAGAGCGCGTCCTCGACGAACCCGACCCCCGAATCCTCGAAGACCTCAACGATGTCCGGCGGGATCTGCTGGCGTTTCGGAAGGTGGCGTGGCCCGCTCGTGAGTCGATGTCGCACCTTTCACGAGGGGATATTCCGCAGGTCGCCGACCAGAACGAGAAGTACTTTCGAGATGTCTATGATCACCTTGTGCAGGTGGTCGACCTCATCGAGACCTACCGGGATCTGACCGGTGGCTCACGGGATATCTACCTCAACGCCGTCTCACAGTCGACCAACGACGTGATGAAAACGCTAACTGTCGTGGCGACGATTTTCATACCGTTGACGTTCGTCGTCGGCGTCTACGGAATGAACTTCGCTGACGCTGCGTTTGCGATGCCGGAGCTGTCGTGGACCTACAGCTACCCTGCGGTGATGCTCGGGATGGGGGTGCTTGCCGGACTAATGGTGGTCCACTTCCGCCGCCTGGGCTGGATCTGACACAGCGTCCGGATCACTTCATCCGCGGTGGACGATAGCCAGATCGCAGTCAACGTCGCCGAGGCGCTCAAAGGTGGGCGTCGCAAGGAACCGCGAGACGGAACTTCGGTCGGTACTCGCGCCGAGAACCGTGAGATCGTAGTTTCGGGCGTTGGTCCGGAGGAACGACGTGACCGAACTATGGCTGATCCGTGTCTCGATTGGGTCGGAAAACGATTCGACGAGGGTGTCGAGTATGACCTCGGCGTCGCGTCGGTCCCCGTCCCCGATGCAGGTACAGGCACTGACCGATCCCTCGTTGTCGACGAGCCGGTGGGCAAAATCCAGCATCATGGTGGCCGTCTCGCCCGCTCCACGGACCATCACAAGCACGTGATGCCATTCGGTGCGGCCGGTCGACGGCCGGAAGACGATGGTGTCGGTCGACCCCTGCAGGATCGTCCGGACGAACGGACTCGGCTCACCGTCAGTCGACTCGTAGGGCGCGACGATCAGATCACAGTTTTCCAGCGTGGCGGTTTCGAGGATCGTCTCGCCAGCCGAGCCCTCGGCGGCAACGATGGCAAACTCACAGGGGATGTCGACTGCCTCGCTGACGACTGCTTGGAGGCGTTCGAGTCGCCCACGGTGGTAGTCGGTAAGTTCGGCCTCCGCGGTTTCGGTCGCCACCTCGTCGGTCGCCCCCTCTTCGGCGTCCTCGGTACCGACTTCGTCGGCGTCCTCGGCAACTATTTCGGCGGCGACCTCGGAGGCCGTCTGCTCGATTGTGTCCGTACTGACCGTCTGCATGAGGACGAGTCGACCGGCGTCGTGGGCCACCGCGAGTCGGGCGGCAAAGAGCACCAGCGACTCGGGATCGTTGCTCCGGATCGGGACGAGAATCTGGTCGTCGGCCTGCATCGAGTGAAAGAGGTATCGCGCGCGTTCCTCGTAGAGGTGATCGCGCCAGAGCACGAACACGCCCGCGACCAGTAGGCTGGAGACGAAGACGCCACCGACGAACGCCACCTGCTCGGCCCCGGTCACGAGCACCAACAGCGCCGACGAAAACGCCGAGGGCTCTTCGAGCGACAGCGCCCACGTCGACAGGCCGGTCAACAGGATAGTGAGGGCGGCCGCGCCTGCGGGGACCTCGAAGGGGTCGAGCGGTGCGGTCGTCCAGAACCGGACGCTGAATTCGAGGATGAGCCAGCCGACCAGCGCGCCCAACGAAAGCCCGCCGACGAACGTCCGTGGCGAGGAGTACCGGCCCTCGGGGTTCGAAAACAGTGTGTAGGCCCCTGACGCCAGCGGCGGGTACACCAGAAACGAGACTACCGGCGAGGCGTTGGCCAGCCACGTCACCGCCCCCACGAGCAGCGGGACGAAGACGAGCACCGATAGATGTAGCAGGTTTTGGGGGTGTTCGAGCCACCGGCGTACGGCCCGTAGCTCCCGGCGTTCGAATCGGTGGAGCCGCCGCCGGGCCGTGTGGTACCATTCGCCGAGGAGATCCAGCATTGATCCATGGTAGTCGACACACGGTCATGGACCTTTGGCTCGGAAACTATTGGCTCGCCGGCCAAATCTCTCGTCGACCAACACGGCGGCGACGTGGAGTCGACGAAAAGCCGACTCCAGCAGTCAGCATTAGCGCGAGTCGGACGCTGGTTTGGCGTGGTCAGCCGTCGACAGCGGCTCGGTACACCACGTACAGAAGTCGAGTTCACGATCGGTCGACCGGCCACAGTGGGGACACGAAAGGCCCTCACCGTCAGCGGCCGCTTCCGGATCGACGCCAGATGCCACCGCGGCCTCCTGTTGGTCGAGGTAGGCGACCAGGAGTGCGTCAATGACACTGAAGCCGACGATCACGAGCATTGGGACGTACACTTCAGTCGGAACTGAACTCACGTCGAGGGGGTCGATCGACTCCGGATTGGTCACGTAGACCGATGTCAGGGCGACACCGGCACCGATCGTCAGGAGAAACCAAAGTGCTGACCGACGCCACCGCTGAAGATAGGCGTGGCCGGTACCCGCAATACCGAAAAACGCGCCGACGAGCGCAAAAACTGCGGTGAGCAGCAGTTGCCGTCGTAGGTTGCTCATATGGGGTATACTACATCGACTGTGTTACACGCAAGTATTTGTATCGGATCGATTGCGTAAAGTGACAATCCCTAAGCCCCCCGCGTTCGAGCCTCGCGTATGCGACTCGAAGACTACTGGGGCGTGGGACCGAAAACCGCTGACCTGCTCCGGGAGTCGATCGGCGAGTCGACCGCCATCGCCGCTATCGATGGGGCCGATATCCGGACGCTCGCCGAGGCTGGCGTCCCACGCGGCCGCGCGGTCAGAATCCTCCGCCGCGCCAACGGCACCGCGGGTGTCGACGTTCTCGGAACGAGCGACACCCGAAACGTCTACGACGACCTGTTGACGCTTGCCAGTAGCTACGCGATCACCGACCACGCCGCCGACCGGATCCGCGTCATGACGCCGCTGACAGATACCGAAACAATCGAGCGGCGGCTCAACGACGTGCTGGACGCCAAGGCGGTCTGGCAGGGCCTTTCGACGTCCGAGCGCGACCGTCTCGTCGACGCCTTCGCGGCCTACGATGCCGCCGATGGCACCGACCGCGCCGCGGTCGACGCCGCCCTCGAACTCCGCGCGCTCGGCCTCGACGGCGCGACGTTCGACCGACTGGCCGACGTCGACGAGGCTGCACTCACTGAAGCTGCGGGCGCACTGGGTTACATCCGCGAGACCCCTGACGGGCCGACGGTCGTCAAGGGGGCCGACGACGAACTCGACCGCCTCCGGGCGCAACTCGAGGCGGCCCGCGAACTGAACAACGCCGCCTTCGACATTATCGACACCGTCCGCGACGGCGGCGTCCGGGACATGCAGGCGTTTCAGGGCGGCGTCGTCGACCACGTCGCAAGCGAGACCGACATCCCCCACACCACGATTCGGGGGGCCGCCCCCGACGAGGCGGTCGACGCCGCCGACTTCGTGAGCGCGACGCTCCGGAATCTCGTCGCGGACCTCGAATCCAACGTCGACGATCGCGAGAAGGACGTTATCGCCGACCTCCGGAGCCGAATCGAGACCGCCGACGAGGATGTGGCGACCGCGGTCGACGCCGTCGGCGAGATCGCCGTTTCACTCTCGCTGGGTCGCTTCGCCGCCGAGTACGACCTCCGGCGGCCGACGCTCGTCGACGACGGGCTGGCGGTGGTTGAGGCCCGAAACCTCTTTTTGTCGGGCGATATCCAGCCGATCACCTACGGCGTCGGCAGCCACGACCTGACCGACACGCCGCGGGTGCTCTCACCGCCGACGGGCGACCGTGTGACCGTTCTGACGGGGGCGAACTCCGGCGGGAAGACAACGCTGCTCGAAACGCTGTGTCAGGTCGCCCTGCTCACCGCGATGGGCCTGCCCGTGCCCGCCGACCAGGCGGAAGTGGGATTGTTCGATACGATCGTTTTCCACCGTCGGCACGCCTCGTTCAACGCCGGTGTACTGGAGTCGACGCTCAAGTCCATCGTCCCGCCGCTGACCACCGGAGGGCGGACACTCATGCTTGTCGACGAGTTCGAGGCGATCACCGAACCCGGACGCGCCGCCGACCTTTTAAATGGACTCGTCTCGCTGTCGGTCGACCAGTCGGCGCTGGGCGTCTACGTCACCCACCTCGCCGACGACCTGAGTCCGCTCCCCGAGACGGCCCGTATTGATGGGATCTTTGCGGAGGGACTGACGCCCGAGTTGAAGTTACGAGTTGACTACCAGCCGCGCTTCGGGACCGTGGGCAAGTCGACGCCGGAGTTAATCGTCTCGCGGCTCGTGGCGAACGCGACCGACCGGGCCGAGCGGGCCGGATTCGAGTCGCTGGCTGCGGCTGTGGGCGAGCAAGCAGTCCAGCGGACGCTTTCGGACGCGCAGTGGGACGAAACCTGAAAAGAAAAAACGCTGTTTTTATGCCGTCTGCTCGGCCGCCACCGCAATCCCGATCGTCACGTCGACACCTTCGATCTCCCACTCCTCAACGAGATCACCCGCTGCCTCTGGGTCGTCGACGAACTCGGCGGCTCGAACCTCCTCGCCGATGAGGTCGCGGTGATCGTCGACGAAGCCTTCAATTCTCGCGTCGTCGACGGTGAGCCCCACACGGATTTCGGCTTCGACGTCCAGATCCAGTTGTTTGCGCATTTCCTGAATCCGCCGGATCACGTCGCGGGCGTAGCCCTCGGATTCGAGTTCCTCAGTGAGCAGGGTGTCGACGTACACAGTTCCACCGTCGAACTCGGTCCCCGAGACGTGTTCCGGCGGCTCGCTGTGGTAGGCAACCATCTCATCGTCGAGTTCGACCGTTTCACCGTCGACTTCGATTCCGGCTTCGATCTCCTCGCGCGAGGCTCCCTCGACCGCCGCCATGACCTTCTGGGCGTCGGCACCGAAGGCGGGACCGATCTCGCCCATCTGTGGGTCGGCGAACTCCTGGAGTTCACCGAACTGTTCGGTGAGCTCGATTTCGCGGGCGTTGACCCGTTCTGCGAGCAGTTCGGAGAGGTGGTCGACCGCACGTTCGACGGCCTCGTCGTCGGTTTCGACGACGATCCGCGAGACGGGCCACCGGAGCTTACGACCGCCGCGCTGGCGGGCGTTGGCGGCGGCCTCCTCGACCGATCGAAGAACTGCCATGTCCGTCTCCAGTTCGGGGTCGTGGAGATCTTCGTCGACCGTTGGCCACGACAGGGCGTGAAGGGTGGTCTCACTACCGTCGACGATCTGGTACATCCGCTCGGTCATGTACGGCGTGAACGGCGCGAGCAGTCGGATAACCTCGTTCATCACGGTCGCAAGGGTTGCGTAGGCTCCGAGCTTCGACGGGGAGTCGCTGTCGTCCCACATCCGTTCGCGGGTCGCCTTGACGTAAAACCGCGAGACGTCTTCGGTGACGAAATCCAGAACCGTGTTGAGCGCGTCGTGGATGCGGTACTCCTCGAACGCTTCGGTCGCCTCGCGTTCGACGCCCTGCAAGCGCGAGAGTACCCATTCGTCGACGACGGTGAGTTCGCTCTCACTGAGGTCAGGATCGGCGGGGTCGTAGCCGTCGAGATCCATGTACGTGAGCGGGAAGCGGAACACGTTCCACAGGATATTCAGCCGACCGACCATGCTGCCGAGGCCGTCCCAGTCGAACGAGAGGTCGACGCCCTGCTGGTCGTGGCTCAACAGGTAGGCCCGAAGCGGATCGCGTCCGGCGCGCTCGATGGCCTCCTCGGGTGTCACGATGTTGCCGACCGATTTGGACATCTTGCGGCCGTCTTTGTCGTTGGCGAAGCCGTGCATCAGGACCTCCTTGTAAGGACTCTCGCCGAAGGCAGCGGTTCCCATCCCGAGTTGGGACCAGAACCACCCACGAGTCTGGTCGTGGGCCTCAATGATGAGGTTGGCGGGCCACAACTCTTCGAACTCCTGGATTTCGCCGGGGTAGCCGATGGTCCCCCATGTCGCCACCGACGAATCGAGCCAGACGTCGAAGACGTCCTCGATCCGGCGGTAGGTCGTGCCGTTTTCGGTGATTGTGAGACCGTCGACCGTCGGTCTGTGGAGGTCGACCTCCTGGGGGTCGACCTCCTGGTCGGCACGCTCGGCCAACTCCTCGCGGGTACCGATGACGAGCATCTCCTCTGTGAGGTCGGTCGACTCGCTGTCAGCATCTTCGGGAATCCAGATCGGGATCGGGATACCCCAGTAGCGTTGTCGAGAGACGTTCCAGTCGGGAGCGTTTTCGATGAAATCCCGGAATCGGTTGTCGCGGGCCCACTGGGGGTGCCACTCGGCGTCTTCGATGTTGTCCAGGAGTTCGTCTTTGATATCGGTGATCGAGATGAACCACTGGTCGGTCGTCAGCTGAATGATGTCAGTATCGCAGCGCCAACAGTGGCCATAGGAGTGTTCGTACGTCTCGCTCGCAAGGAGCGCGTCGTTGTCGTCGAGGTCCGCGATGATCTCGTCGTTGGCATCCCGGACGAACTGGCCCGCGTACTTGCCACCGGCGTCGGTGAACGTGCCGTCACCACGAACTGGGCAGAAGATGTCGAGACCGAGTTCCTGGCCGCGGTGGAAGTCCTCCTCACCGTGGCCCGGCGCGGAGTGAACCAGCCCGGTGCGGTCGGCCTCGACGAACTCGGCCGTGTACACCTCTCCCGCGCCCGCGAAGCTCGGGTGCTCGGGGACCTCCTCGGCCAGCGGGTGATCGTAGGTCCAGCCGACGAGTTCCGAGCCACTGAGTTCGGCTTCGATCTCGTAGTCGTCGTACCGCCCCTTGGCCAGTACGTCGTCGACACAGTCGGCGGCGATGTAGAGCACGTCCTCTCGGTCGCCCGTGGTGGCTCGGACCTTGTTGTACGCGAGCTCCTCGCCGACGCCGACGAAGGTGTTGGCGGGGACCGTCCACGGGGTGGTCGTCCAGATGACGAGGCTCCCCTCGCGCTCTGTGAGGGGGAACTTGACGTAGATCGAGGGGTCTTCGACCTGGCTGTACTCGACTTCGTTGTTGGCGATCCCGGTTTCACACCGCGGACACTGCGAGATCGAGCGTTTGCCCTGCTCGACGAGGCCGCGCTCGGCGACCTGCTTGAAGCCGTACCAGGCGGCCTCCATGTACTCGGGGTCGACCGTCTGGTACGGGTCGTCCCAGTTGAACCACGCGCCGATCGACTGGAAATCCTCGTCCATCGCCTCACGGTTCTCTTGGGCGAACGCCATACACTCCTCGATAAATGCCTCCATGCCGAACGCCTCGATATCCTGTTTGTTCTCGAAGCCGAGTTCCTCCTCGACTTTGACCTCGATCGGCAGGCCATGCATGTCGTAGCCCGGTCGGTCGGTGACATGGTGGCCGGTCATCCGTTTCTGGCGGATGACGGCGTCTTTCAGGGTTTTGTTCCAGGCCGTCCCGAGGTGCATCTGGCCGGAGGTGTACGGTGGGCCGTCGACGAAAAAGAAGGTCGGGTCCTCGGCGTGGGCCTCCTTGGTAGCCTCGTAGGCGTCGTGGTCGTCCCAGTAGGCTTCGACCGCCTTCTCAATGTCGGCGGGCGAGTACTGGTCGGTGACATCATCCATACTCGAACGGTGTTTTCGGGTGTATATCAAAACGGTGGTCCTGGCCCGCCAGCCGTCGACCGAGCCGCCACTGGGTAGTCAGTAGAACGGAAAATCGGGTCGGCGTTACTCGTCTTCTTCGCTCTGCTCGGCGAGCCAGTCGTCGTACTCGTCTTGGTCGACGACCTCGATGGTGAAGTACATCTGCGAGTGCGAGAGCCCACAGTACTCCGAACAGTAGCCCTGGTAGGAGCCTGTCTCGCCAGCGTTCGTCTTGATCGTCGAGTTCTGGTCGGGAATCGCGTCCTGCTTCAAGCCGAGATCGGGAACGTGGAAACCGTGGATGACGTCATCAGAGGTGACTTGGAAGTACAGATCCTGATCCTCGGGGACGACGATCGTTGGCCCCTCACCGCCACCCTCGACAGTGACGTTCTCGTCGGGGTACGTCATCGTCCAGCCCCACTGGTAGGCCTCGGCCTCGATGAGCACGTCGTTGTCGTTTGGCGCAACCTCCTCGTCACCAGCGCCGAACGTCACGTTCGGGTCGGCCATAACGCCGTAGGAGGCCACACCGACGAAAAGCAGGATGAATGCGGTTGCGACTGTCCAGGTGATTTCGAGCCGTCGGTTCTCTTTGGTCGGTTTGGGCTCGTCGTTGTCCTTGAACTTCAATACGGCGTAGATCAGGATCACCTCGACCAGCAGCGTGATCGGCAGGGCGATGTACAGCAGTTTGTTGTTCAACTCCGAGATCAGATCGGCCGAAACTGACTGCGCGGCAACCGGCTGGGCCAAGAGAACCAAAACGGCCGCCGACAACAGCGAAGCGAGTGCGAAACGCTTGGCGTTCATGCTGTTTCGAAGTTTGCATGGCCGACCTAAATACCTACTGACTTGCTACCTGTCGGCATCCTTACGGCGTTCACGCACACTGACTTGTCGACCCTCGAAACGGGGCTCCTATATATGCCGATACCCAAACTATCGGTAGTGACTTCGAGTACCCGATCACCGGATCGGTTTCCCGGCCTGCTGGCGGCGACAACGATGGGTGTCTACCTGCTTTTGACAGTCGGCGTGGCCACCGCACTCACCGACGCCGCCGCAGCGTGTACGGCGTGGCCAGCCTGCGGCACTGGCTGGTCGGTGCCGACCAGCGTCGACGGCTGGGTCGCCTTCGGCCACCGGATTGCCGCGGTCCTTGTCGGTCTCGGCGTACTCACAACGACCCTTGTCGCCTGGCGAACCGATACCAGTCGACGGGTTCGCGCCGCGCTCACGGTTGCGCTCGTACTGTACCCGGCACAGGCCGGTCTCGGTGCGCTCGTCGCGACCACCGGCGGCACCGAACTGCTTTCGCTCGTCCACTTGGGCGCTGGTGTACTGATTTTTGGAAACCTGCTGGCCGCGCTCGCGTGGTGGCTCGAAGCCGAAACCGGCGATCCTGAGGACGTGCCGGTGGGTCAGCCTGAGGCCGCCGAACCGCTTGACCCAACCGCGCGGCCACCGATTCCGACCGCTCGGGTAGCGCGTGCCAAAGCTACCCTGTTCGCCTACTTCCGGCTCATGAAACCGCGGCTGATGTGGCTGCTGTGTCTCGTTGCGGCCGCCGCGATGGCGCTCGCCGGGGGCCCCGGACTGACGGCGTACACGGCCGGGGCGACGCTCGTCGCTGGCTCGATCGCGATCGGTGCGTCGGGGACGTTCAATCACGTTCTCGAACGGGATGTCGACCGGCGGATGGCCCGAACCAACGACCGACCGCTGGCGACCGACCTCGTCCCAGTTCCCAACGCTGTCGCGTTCGGCCTGCTTTTGACCGTGATTTCAGTGGGCCTCTTTTGGACGATCAACTGGCTGGCCGCGGTGCTCGGCCTCGTCGCCATCGTCTTCTACAGCGTCGTCTACACGTTGATTTTAAAACCCAACACCGTCCAAAACACCGTCATCGGCGGCGCGGCCGGGGCCTTGCCCGCGCTGATCGGCTGGGCCGCGGTGACCGGCGAGATCGGCCTCGGTGGGCTCTTGCTGGCGACGCTTATCTTCCTGTGGACTCCCGCACACTTCTACAACCTCGCGCTCGCCTACAAGGACGACTACGCCCGCGGCGGCTTCCCGATGATGCCGGTCGTCCGCGGCGAGACGACGACCCGGCGACACATCCTCTGGTATCTAGGGGCGACGCTGCTCGCGGGCGTCGCGCTGGCGGTCACCGAACCGCTCGGCTGGCTCTACGTACTGACAGGCGTCGTTTTCGGCGGGCTCTTCCTCTGGCTGGTGATCCGGCTGCACTACGAGCAGACCGAGTCGGCCGCCTTCCGGGCGTTCCACGCCTCGAACGCGTATCTCGGCTTCGTGCTGTTGGCGATCGTCGTCGAAGGCCTCGCATTATGAGCCAACACCAGGGAATTTCGATCCCGATTCCAGCCGACCGTCGGCTCTACTGGGGTCTGTTTATAAACACGCTGCTGGTCGCACTCGGCCTCTACGTGCTGTTGACGCCCGCGAGCCTCTCGTCGCTCCGGCTCGTCGGCTACGGGCTGCTGTGGCTCACTGTCTCGGCATGGGTAATCAGCAATAGCAATCCAGCTCCCACATCACTCCGTGTTCGTCGACGGGCGGCGGCGGTAGCCACCGCCTACTTCGGCCTGTTGTTGTTCGCTGGCGGTGTCGTTGGTGTCGGAATCGGCGAGGCCGCGACAGGCTTTCGGATCGCCTGGCTTCCGTTCGGCTTCGGCCCGGCGATGCTGTACAGCGGGTCGTTTGTCACGATCAACCTCATTCCGATTTATCTGGTCGGCTACAGTGCGCTGGCGTATCTAGTGTACGTGACCGTGTTGGATACGGTCGGCTCGGCCGCCGCTGGTGTTATTGGCCTGTTTTCGTGCGTCTCGTGTTCGTGGCCCATAGTCGCCTCGTTGGCCTCGTCGATTACCGGTGGCAGCTCAATTCTGGTTGCCTCGGCGACGGAGATCTCCTATGGCGTCTCAACCGGCGTCTTCGTTCTCACCGCCGCGCTGTTGTACTGGCGGCCGGTCTGGCAGGGTCGACTCGTCGACCGGTAGGTGGCCTTTTCTCGCTGTCGGGCCAACGATAGGCCGTGACTACCGTCGAAATCGAGTACTGTGTTCCCTGTGGCATGCTGGATCGCGCACTGACCGTCGAAGAAGCCATCCTCCGGCAGTTCGGCGACCGACTCGACCGTGTTTCGCTGGTGACCGGTGACCACGGGATCTTCGTTGTTCGTGTCGACGGCAAGCAAGTTTTCGATAAGGAAACCGACGCCTTCGACGTCGAGGAGATTCTGCGGCTGATCCGACCGCACGTTCGGTAGGTCGGCCGCACGGAGGACCGTCGATCACGAGCGCCAGAAGGCGGGCGTCAGAAGGACGAGCACCGGAATGATCTCGATTCGACCGATCCACATCACGACGAACAGCGCGGCCTTCGTCGTCATCGGAAACACGTCGTAGGTGCCGTACGGGCCCGCGGGCCCGAACGCCGGTCCGATGTTGAGAAACGTTGACGCGGCCGTCCCGAGCGCGTCGAACTCGTCGAAGCCGGTTTCGTAGAGGCCGACCCGTGCGCCGTCGACCACGATCAGGACGGTCACCAAGAAGACGCCGACGACCGCCAAGAGCGTGTACGAGTAGATCCGTCGAATAGTGTCTTCGTCGACCGGGCTACCGCTCAATCGGACCGGCCGGATCGCCTCGGGGTGGATCACGGTGTACAGGTCTCGACGGAAGGCTTTGAAGACGACCAGCCAGCGGAAGGACTTGATCGAACACGTCGTCGAGCCGGCCATCCCGCCGAGGAACATACACATCAAAAGGAGGTGTTTGGCGAACGGCGACCAGAGATCGAAGTCGGCGTTGGCGTAGCCGGTCGTGGTGATGATCGACACGACATTAAATAGCGACTGGCGAACCGTGTCGACCGTCCCCTCGCCGGTCGGGTTGCCAGCCAACAGGAGGATGAGTGCCACCAGCGCCGAAAAGACAAGCACTGTCGAGAGGTAGAATCGGAACTCCTCGCTCTCTCGGAGTCGCTCGACGGTGCCGGTGAGCACGAAGTAAATGAGGACGAAACTGGTCGAGCCAAGAAACATCACCGGGATCAATACCCACTGGACGATCGGTGCAAACGCCTCGATACTGTCGGGTTCGGTTGAAAACCCCGCGGTTGAGACGCTGGTAAAGGCGTGGGCGATCGCGTTGTACAGCGTCATATTCGGTGCGAGCCCGACGAGATGGATGGCGTACAGCATCGCGATCGTCGCGAAGGTGAGTCCGAGATACAGTTTGCCGATCAGCCGGGCGGTGTCCTCGATGTGGTGGGTGAGCTTGTCGACGTTGTCGTACTGGGTTTCGGTCTCCATGAGCTGGGCGCCACCGACCGAGAGCCGCGAGAGGATTGCGGTCGCCAAAATCAAAATGCCGAGCCCACCGAGCCACTGGAGCATCTGTCGCCATATCATGATCGAGCGGGCGTGTATGTCGAACTCCCGGAGGACGGTTCCGCCGGTCGTCGTCAGCCCGCTCATCGACTCGAAGGCGGCGTTGATCGGGTGGGCGATCGTCCCTTGGCCAGCCAAAACGAACGGAATCGCCCCGATGAGTGCGACCAGAAGCCACGTCAGAGAGACCATGAGAAACGCCTCACGCGGGCCAAGTTTCGCGCCGTCTTCGAGCTGTTCGAAGCCCAGACCAAGCGCCAAGGTCGTGCCAATGGTGGCGACGAACGGCACGACCGACTCGCCGTAGTAGAGCCCGACGAGCAGGGGAAAACACAGTGGCACGGCAAGCCACTTGAGAACGCCGCCGGTGAGATTCAGACTATACCGCCACGAAACTCTGACGGGCATTTAGTTATCCATTACCTAACGTGTACCCTGCTACTGAAAGGTATCGGAACACACTCGCGATAGCTCACTCCCAGTCGCTGTAGGTCGGCCGGCTCAGATCGCCGGGAAAATCGTCGACCGGGGCGGTCGTCTGGTCGCCCGTTTCCATGTCTTTGAGGGTTAGCTCGCCGTTTTCGAGGTCGCGTTCGCCGACGATGACGACGGTTTCGGCGTTGATCGAGTCGGCGTACCCCATCTGTGCGCCGAAGCTCCGGTCCGACACGTCGCTTTCGACGACGTGGCCCAGTTCGCGGAGTTCACGAGCGACCGCGGCCGCAACGGCGCGCGTGTCGCCGACAGACAACACGTAGTAGTCAGTCGACGGGGCCTCGTCGGGCCAGACACCGGCGCGCTCACACAGCAGTTGGAGCGTGGCGTGGCCCGGTGCAACCCCGACCGCGGGCGTCGGCTGGCCGCCGAAGCTCTCGATGAGGTCGTCGTATCGGCCGCCGCCGAAGACCGACCGCGAGACCGTGCCGGTCGAGTCGAAACACTCGAAGACGACACCCGTGTAGTAATCGAGCCCGCGGGCAGTCTCCAGTGAGACCTCACAGTACTCGCGAACACCGAAGTCGTCGACGGCCGCAAGCACGGCCTGGAGGTTCGAAACGGCGTCGGCGACGCGGTCGGTTTCGGCGAACGCGACGAGGTCTTCGAGGTCGTCCGTTCCCAACAGATCGTCGAACGTCTCGGCCTGATCGTAGCGCAGTCCGGCCGCAACCAACAGGTCGTAGTACTCTTCGACGTCGATCTTGTCGCTTTTGTCGACCGCGCGAATCGCGGCTTCGGTGTCGACGTCGGCATCGAACGCATCGAGCAGACCGCCCAGAATGTCGCGGTGCGAGACGCGGAACTCGAAGTCCTCGCTCGTCAGGCCGAGATCGGTGAGCGCATCGGCTGCGAACGCGAGCACTTCGGCATCGGCTTCGGGTTCGCTTGATCCGAAGATGTCGACGTTGGTTTGGTAGAACTCCCGAAAACGTCCCTGTTGGACCTGTTCGTAGCGCCAAAACGGGCGCGTGGAGTACCATTTGATCGGTTTCGAGAGCGCCTGGCTTTTGGCGACAACCATTCGAGCGACCGTCGGGGTCAGTTCGGGCGTGAGCGTCACTTCGCGGCCACCCTTATCGGTAAACGCATAGAGCTCCTCGACGATTCCCTCGCCGGATTTGTCGACGTAGAGATGTGTCGATTCGAGCGCAGGGGTGGCGATTTCGCGGAAGCCATACCGGCTCGCGGCGGCCTCGACGGTGTCGATGACCTCGCGGCGGGCGGTCATCTCGTCGGGGTAGAAGTCACGAAACCCTTTGAGTCGGTCGTACATGCGCTGGGCTTGGCGGAGGCCGCGCTTCAAACCTGTCTTTTGATTCGACCCTGTTCGCCCGTCGACCGTCTCTCGGTGGTTCAGGTCTGTCCCCGCGACCAGTTTACCCCAGTAGCGACGGCCTACCAGTGAGTAGACTCCCTCTGCCCGGCTCGAAGGCGCTGTATAACCATGTAGTGTGATCCGGATTTTCACGTATCGCGTCGACTGACGGTCGACCCTTTCGCACTCATGAACAGGTTCCGGCTTACGACGGTCTTCACCCACGTGTGTCAGCGCCTTCGTGACTGGCTGGCAGGCGACGCAGCGTCGCTTGATTCGGTCGAACGTGTCCCCACCATCGGTGACTACAAAGTCGCCCTCGGTATCGAGCGTCGACTCCCAGACGGCTGGCGTGTCGAACGCGATCTGGTCCAGTTCGGCGACGAGTCGCTTGCCGAGGTCCTCCGGCTTACCGGTTCGGACGGCTACCGGATCACACTCAAACCAATCGATCTCCAGGCTCCAACCGACGCCATCGAACTCTACACACGCCAGTCACCGTTTGATGCGCGCACCCGGCGAGAGACGTTCGACTCGTTGTCGGCCGCCGTTCGCGCCGCCGCCGAACTTGCGTCGACACGCCAGGAGACGAGCCGACCGTCGGCCAGCCGGTCGACGGTTCGGGCGTCGAAAGGAAACCTCCATCTCTACGAAACGTAACTCAGAGGGCGATCATGCCGACACCGACAACGGCGAGCACCGCGGCCATGATCCGGATGCCGAAGTATCGTTCTTTGAGGATGATTCCGCCGAGTAAGACGGCGACGATCGCTTGGGCGTTGATGATCGGCGAGGCGATACTCGCCGGAACAAGCGCGAACGCAAGCGTCGTCAGGTGTTCGCCGACTGCGACAATCGCCCCGGCGGCGACGAACTTCGGGAGATCGGTTCCGACCGACGGCGGCGGCGACCGTGCCACCGAGGGGAGCAGTATGACCGAAACGGCGACAAACAACAGCGGGACCCACAGCGCGGTCGGAATGGCGAGCTCTTGCAGCGCGAGTCGTTTGCCGATATCGCCGAGGGCGAAACAGAAGGCGCTGACGAGCGCGAGCTGTGCGGCGCGCGAACTCGCTGCCCGTCTGAGTGGTTCGGCCAGCGAGCCGCCCTGAAAGTTGGCTATATAAACGGCGACGGTCGCAACGATAACGCCGCTGACCTGCAACGCCGTCAGAAACTGTCCGAGAAAGACTACCTCAATCGGAAGCACGAAGGCGGGAACGACCTTGTTGATCGGTGCGACGTACGACACGTCACCGATCGCCAGTGCCCGGAGGAACGCCACCATCGCCCCAGCGATCGTTCCGCCAGCCAACAACACGACTGCGAGATGTTCGAGCCCGAACGCCGACAGCGAGTCGACGATGCCACCGAACCCAAGTGAGTAGCCGAGAATGGGCAGATACCACACGAACGCCGAACTGTTGATAAGCACCGTCAACGTCGCCGCGGTATACCCCTGAAACGCCTGCTTGAGATAAAAGAGGTAAACCCCCCAGATCAGCGATGCAACGATTGCATACCCGATCCCAGGGTCCATTATTAAAAATTAACTACGACACCAGTAATTAACAGTTCGATACGTCTGCTGAAAAGTCGGTATACTGTCAGTCTACCCGAGAGGTGCTCCGGAACGTCGATGGGAGGCGTCAGTGCTATCGTCGACCGTGAACGTAGGTCTGCTCGTGGGCCGGAAAGACCTCACTGACGGCCTCGGCTCCGTGCCGGTCGGCGAGCAGCCGCCGGAGTTCGTCTTCGTAGTCGGCTTTTTGTACCTCCTCGCTCGGGCCGACTTCGACCTCGAAGGCGGCTTCGACGAGTCGGTCGACCGCGTGGCGGCCGAACCCCGAAAGCGGGGCGATGTAGTCGACGCCCCAGCGGTCCTCGATGCTCTGGGCGCTGGCCCGCGAGACGTTCGGCACCCGGTCGTCGCGCCGGGTGCCGTCGGCGATCGCGTCGACGTCGAGCGCGGCAACCGATTCGAGCGCGTGGTCGTGGACCTGCTGGATGCCGTTTCGAGGAAAGCCGTCGTCGGCCATCCGGTCGACGGCTTCGTTGGCAATCGCCGGATTGAGCGAGAGCCGTTCGAACGAAAAGCCGAGCGCGTCGGCGGCGCTTCGGGCGTGTTGCCAGTCGTCGGTCACTCCGAACGTCGCAGTCACGAGCCGGACATCGTAGAACTCGTCCAACACGAGTGCGGCGAGCGAGGAGTCTTTGCCCCCGCTGTACAGCAGTGCGAGCTGCATCTCGCTACCGCCGTCTGATATCGAAGGATTTCGACTCGGGCTGGAGTTCCTTGAGCAGGGATTTCATCTGAGTTTCGTCGATACGGTCCTGAATCCGGCCGCTCTGTGCCAGTGCGACGATCTGGCGTTCGACTTTCTCGGCGAAATCGGGTTTCGACATCTGGACGGCGTTGAGTCGCTGGCGGGCACCGTCGGTGAGATGCTGTTTCAACAGCGCCTGTTTTTGGGCATCGGCTCGCTGTTTGGCAGCCGCTTGGGCCTCCTGGTCTTCGGCAGAGCCGCCCTGTTGGCGCTGTTCGAGCTCTTTTCGTTTCTGCTCGCGGAGCGCTTCGAGCCGCTCGTCGTCGGGGCTGTTGCTCATGGGCTGGTATTTTCTGGCTGGCCCAAAAACGGTTTCGGAGCGGTCGAAAACCTAGGCGTAGCGCTCGAGTTCCGGCCGGTCGAGTGATTCGAACACGTCCTGTGCGACTTCGTCGAGGAACGAATCGCCGTCGGCGGTCGTTCGTCGACCCTCACCCTGTGCGGTCTGAACGAGCTCTTCGTCTTCGAGTTGGATCAGTACCTGTCGGATGATCTTTTTCGAGCCCGAGACGTGGTTTGCAGGCGCGACCGCATACCGGTTCGAGCCGCCTTTGGTGCCGCCGTACTCGGTGGCGAGCCGCTCGACGCCGATCGGTCCGTTGATCGCGACTTTTCGGAGCACGCTGGCGGCGCGTGTCTCCCAGAAGTCCTCCTGTTGTGGCGGCAGTTCACGGTCCTGGCCGGTTTTCGTGAATTCGACCCACTCTGGGGTTTCGAGGCGGTCGGCGAGCCGGTCGGCGAGCTCCTCGATGAACTCCTCGGCCGGGACGTCGTAGAGAGTTACCATGAAGCCTTGTTCCGGTTTGGGCTGTTTAAAGCCATCGTATTGCCGACGTACGGGTGTATGCGGGTGAGTCGCGTACGATCTCGGCCGCCGGGCTCGCCAATGCCACACGCTTTTGGTCGAGAGGTCGAAACGGGTGGACGGAATTCGATGGATGAAACCGCGGCCCTCCGACTGCTCGGTTCGGATCTCCCCCACGCCGGCGACGATGCCGCTATCGTCGGATCAATCGCGATCACCACCGACATGCTCCACGAGTCGACCGATTTCCCACCCGGAACCAGTCGGTACACCGTGGGCTGGCGGTCGGTAGCGGCCTCGCTGTCGGATCTCGCGGCGATGGGAGCCGACCCGACCGCGGTCGTCGCCGCCTACGCCGACGAGTCGTTCGTCGAGCGCGAGCTTCGGGCGTTCGTCGACGGTGCCCGTGACGTCTGTGTGGCCGTCGGCGCCGAGTACGTCGGTGGCGATCTCGACAATCACAGCGAGCTCACGGTGACGTCGACTGCGATCGGCGAAACCGACCGGCCCGTCTACCGATCGGGCGCGGCCGCTGGCGAACTGGTCTGTGTCACCGGGACGGTGGGTCGGAGCGCTGCGGCGCTCGAACTGTTCGACCGCGGCGAGACCGAGCGAGCCAACGAGCTGTTCCGGTTCGCCCCGCGAACGGCGACCGGTCGACGGCTGGCCACAAGCGCGACCGCGATGATGGACTCGAGCGACGGGCTCGCCCGGTCGCTCCACCAGCTTGCGGCCGCAAGCGACTGTGGCTTTGCGGTCGATCGCGACAGCGTCCCGATCGACTCTGCCGTCGACGACTGTGGGCTCGACCGCTGGGAGGCCGGTGTCCATTTCGGTGAGGATTTCGAACTCGTCTGTACGCTTCCCTCCGCGGCTGTTGAGGCCGTTCGGGCCGACGTTTCGCTACCACTGACGGTGATCGGCGAGGTGACTGGCCCGAAGTCGGGTGTGACAGTCGACGGTGAACCGCTTTCTGATCGCGGCTACACACACTGATCGGTCGATAGTGGACGAAACTGGTGCCTACGGCACTTAGCCCTGTATCTGGATCGGTACGAGCATGAAACAGAGCAACCCGAGGCCGAACGTTACCAACCCAATCACCAAGCGAGGAAGGCCGATCGAACTCTCGTCGACCGGGTCTGCCGGTCCATTAAAGGCGATAAACAGCGCGAACAAACCCCAGAATGCCCAGAGCCCGACTGATTCGTTGATCGACAACTCTCGGACGTAGTACAGGTAGCTGGCAAGTCCGAACAGCCCGGCCGGAACAAGGGCAGCAATCGTCTCTTGGCGCTGGCCGATCATCGCTCGGACCATGTGGCCGCCGTCGAGTTGGCCAACCGGCAGCAAATTAAGGAGAGTGAAAAACATCCCGACCCAGCCGCCGATAATCACCGGGTGCGGGCTGAGTCCCGGATCGCTGTAGCTCGTCTGTTCGCCGAGTAGGGAGGCAATAATGTCGAGTAGGGGCGGATTATTGAAGACGATCGACCTGCCGGACTGGCTCTGTTCGACGATCGCGGTCGGAATCTCGATTGGTCCGAGCGAGAGCCCAATGGCCGTGACGATAACGGTCGCTATCAACCCCGCGACCGGTCCACCGATCCCTATATCGAACAGCACCTTCCGACTTGGGATGCGTCCCCGCATCCGGATTACTGCCCCGAGCGTACCGAACGGGAAGACGAACGGGATGACGTAGGGCAACGAGACGTCGACGTCGTGGTAGCGACCCATCGCGTAGTGGCCGAGTTCGTGGGTTAACAGAACGCCGAGAACGGCCGCGGTAAACGGCCATGCCTGTAGCATTGTGGGCGGGTTCTCGATGATTTCGGCGATCGGCACGAAATACCAGCCGGAGGCTCCGACGAACAGCGTCGACAGTATCGTGGCGAAAAACATCGTAATGTTGAGCCACGGGAGTCCACCAGTCTCGTCCTCGTCCGACACCGGCTCGGCAACCAGCGCGGTCCCGATACTGTCTTCGGCGGTCGCGAGTTTGAGCTCGTACCCCGAGCGCTGAAACGCCGGCCACAGCTCGTTGAGAAGCCGCCGCTCGGGGACCAGCGGCTCGCCGTAGTAAATAATCCGACCGTTCTCGATCCGCACGTCGGTGAGACGGTACCACGTTTCGAGTTCGTCGGGGCGAGGAACGGCGGCCTCCGAGTCAGCCATCACGCTTGGTACGCGGTCGACCGTGATAAACTCCCGTTTTGTGCATCGAAACGGGTCGACTGCGATCTGGTTGGCTTACTGAAAACAGTTTCCGCGTGGCGGTCGAAGTGGTTGAATGCGTCGATCAGGCAGATTCGGTCGGCTCGACGTACCACGTGGTCGCCCCGGTGTAAGACCACGGCTCGATCGAGAGATCGGTCGCCGACTCGCGGAGCCGGACGATCAGCGCGCCGATCTCTTTCGGTGACAGCTCCACATCGTCAGCGATGAACTTGCTTTTGAAGTACCGATCGCCGCTGGCCGTGCGCTCGCGGAGGTACTGCCGGAGCAATTCTGCTTTCGGGTTGCCGTCGACTGGGTAGCGGGCGGTCTTCGAGGAGGATGTGGTTGCGCTCATGGTGAACCTCGATCCGCGCTTGTTCACCTGATCCGTTATATAACGCAGATCGTTGCGTTCGATTCACGGAATTTCATCTCGAACAACGATTATGAACGGTTCAGACTGCCGCAAAAACGGGCTGAATGTGACTGTTCAAAACGCTTCCCTTGACGTTTACATTCTTCACAACCGATTCTAATAGTATTGTTCACGCTGTAAAGCGTGATCGAAAGTTCCGGCCAACGCCGGTTGGTTGACCGAGTTTGTTCTCTTGTCGTGAATTAATTTCGGCTGTCTTTCCGTTCGGTCAATCTATCAACCGTCTTGCGCGCCCGGACACGCGTGTCGACTCACCGACATTCGTGCGATGAATGCTACCTCGACGGTCGCGCGCCGAATCACTCGGGTTCGACTGCTCACTCCGTTTCGTGAAGCCAGAACTCCTCGTCGGTTGTCGTCTCCTTTTTAAATATCGGGACTTCGGCTTTCAGTCGGTCGATCCCGTCTTCGACCGCCCGGAATGCCTCCTTTCGGTGGCCAGCCAACACCACGACGAAGACGATATCCTCGCCGTCGGTCATCCGGCCGACACGGTGGTGCAGTAACACCTCGAACACGCCCTCGCGCTCGGTTAGGTCCTCGCTAATCGCGGCCATCCGCGCGTCGGCCACCCGTTCGTAGCGTTCGAACGAGAGCTGTTCGGTCCGGGCGTCGTCCGGCGAATCCTTGGCGCGAACCCGGCCGGTAAACGTCGCGATCGCCCCCGACCGCTCGGCGTGCGGCGAGGCTTTAGCTCGCTCGACGAGCGTTTCGAGGGTGATGTGTGGCTCGCAGTGGTTGAGTGTGTCGACGAGCGAGTCGATATCCAGCGCGTCGGCCGTCGGTGCGGTCGCGACGACCTCGGCCGACGGTGTTGGCTCCGCTTCGCCGATGACCACCGTCGGCAGGCGGTGGTGTGCCAGCCCGGCGACGAGCGCGTAGTCGTAGCTCGGCGCGAGCGAATCGAGCAACTCAACCGCCGAACGGCCGCTGCCACTTGCTCTCCACCGACCGTCGCTGTCGACCTCAAACGCCGCCGGCTCGTCGGTTGAGCTCACCGAGTCGACGGTGTGGTCGACGGTTGCCACTCGCCGGCTCCCGGTGGCGGCCAATCGATCGGCCAATGTTGCGACGGCTGCGAGACAGCCATCGCCGATGATACAGAGCGTTTGCATAGCTCGACGAAGGGCGTCGTCGACCTTGAGTGTTGTACTGTCAGCGGGTCGTCGAAGTCATCTGTGGCGTCGTCGGCTGAGTACGTGGTTGGCAACCCTTAAGGCGAACTCGGAGTTATCCGAGAACAATGAGAGTCGTCCTTTCGATCGGTGGAAGCGTTCTCGCTCCGGAGCTCGATTCGAGCCGCGTCGCGGCCCACACGGCGGTCATTGAGTCGCTCGTTGAGGCCGGCTGTGAGCTCGGGATCGTCGTCGGCGGCGGCGGTATCGCTCGCGAATATATCACTACAGCCCGTGATCTCGGTGCGAACGAGGTCCAGCTCGACCAGCTCGGCATCGACGTCACTCGGATTAATGCCCGACTACTTATATCGGCTCTCGAATCCGACGTGCGTTCGACGCCCGCGACCGACTACGACGCCGCTGGCGATGCGCTCGGTCGCGGCGACATCTCGGTGATGGGTGGGATCACTCCGGGTCAGACAACCGATGCCGTGGCTGCGATCTTCGCCGAGTACGTCGACGCCGATCTTCTCGTGTACGCGACGAGCGCGGATGGCGTCTACGATGCGGACCCGAACACCGACCCCGACGCGATCAAGTACGCGACTATGTCGCCAGCCGAGTTGGTCGACGTCGTCGTGCCGATGAGCCGGGACGCTGGCGCTGCGGCACCGGTCGACATTCTGGCGGCCAAACTCATCGAGCGCTCGGGGATGCGGGCGATCGTGCTCGATGGCACCGACCCCGAAACGATCGAGTCGGCCGTGCTCCGCGGCGACCACACCGGCACCGACATCATCCCACAGGGAAGCACCGAACCGGCCACGTGGGTCGAAGCCGAATGAGCGAGCGAAACGAGATGACCGACACAGACAATCAGTCGGCCCACACGCTCGCGGCCGACAGGGGGGCCGACGAGCCGACACACCACGATTTCTGGGCCGACGAGGTCGCCGACGAGATTGAGGCGCGAGAGCCCACCGACCCTATCGTGGTCAAAGGCGGCGTCTCACCGTCGGGCGTCGCCCATCTGGGCAACATAAACGAAATCATGCGGGGCTTTTTCGTCGCTGAAGTCCTGCGCAATCGAGGCCACGAGGTCCGCCAGGTGTTCACGAGCGACGACAAGGACCCGCTCCGAAAGCTGCCCCGAAAACTCGCCGACAGGGACGGAACGATCGTCGGCCTCGGCGAGGTCGACGCGGGTGCGCTGGGCCGAAACCTCGGCAACCCCTACACCGACATCCCCGATCCCTTCGGCGAACGCGACTCCTATGCAGCCCACTTTGCGGCGCTTCTCGAAGCTGACGCCGATCGGCTCGGCGTGCCGATCGAGATGTATTCGAACACCGAACTGTACGCCGACGGCACGTTCGACCCCGTTGTTTCGCACGTTCTCGCCAACGCCGACACGGCTCGCGAGGTGCTCTCACAGTACCAGGCCAAAGTCGACGACGAGTACGTCCCCTTCAATCCGATCTGCGCCGAGTGTGGCAAACTCACCGAGACGGTCACCGCCATCGACCTCGAAAGCGAGACGGTCGACTACGTCTGTACGGATATGGACGTCGGCGGCGATACGATCGAGGGCTGTGGCCACGAGGGAACCGCCACCTTCCGCGACGGCAAACTGCCGTGGCGCTTCGAGTGGCCGGGCCAGTGGCAGGTTCTCGATGTCGACTTCGAGCCGTTCGGCAAGGACCACGCCGAAGGATCGTGGCCCTCTGGCGTCGACATCGCCGGGAACGTCCTCGAAATTGAGCCGCCCGTCCCGATGGTCTACGAGTGGTTCACGCTCAACGGCGAACCGCTCTCGTCGTCGGCTGGCAACATCGTCACCGTCACCGAACTGCTCGATCTGCTCGAACCCGAGATTATCCGCTACTTTTTCGCCCTGAATCCGAAGAAGGCGCGGGATCTCGACCTCTCGCGACTCGACCAGTTAGTCGACGACTACGACCGGTTTGAGAGTGCCTACTACGGCGAGGTGGCGGACGAATCGCTGACGGCGTTCGCCGAGGCGGCGTATCAGTACGTGGCAGAGGAGGTCACCGAGGACAAACCGATCCGCCTACCGTACACCTTCGCGGCCGTGCTCGGGATGGTCGACGACCGCGAGCTTCGACTCAAACTCGCCCGAGACGAGGGCCACATTCCAGCCGACGCAGACGACGCCACGATCGAGGCTGCACTCGCGCGCGTGGAGAAAGCCAGAGCCTGGGCCGAACAAATGGACAACGCCTACAATTACCGGCTCCAGACCGATCTCCCCGACACTGAGTTCGACGAGTCGGTTTCCGCCGCGCTCGACGCGCTGGCCGACGTCGTCGCGGCGGGTCACTCGGGCGAGGAGATACAGGCCGCCATCTACGATACTGCCCGCGAGTACGGCATCGAGATCGGCGACCTGTTTGAGGCCGGTTATCGGCTGTTTTTCGCCGAGACGCAAGGGCCACGACTCGGCGAGTTCCTCGGCGAACTCGAAACCGAGTTCGTAGTTAGACGGCTCCGGCGCGAGCGCTGAGCGACCGGCTGTTTTTATATACTGACTCGAAAGAAAAGGTATGACTGACACTGTCGACCCTGCGACCGTCACCTACCGCTGGCAGCCGGACGGAACTCCCTGCAGACGGTGTGGCACGCCGACCGACACACAGTGGCTCGACGACGGGGAGTTCGTCTGTCCCGACTGCAAATCGTGGGCGTAGGCGCTTACTAATTTATAAACGATCTATCGAAACCGCGTCGAGCCACGGTCGAACCCCGAGGCGAGCGTCGACTCGTCGATCGAACAGACGGTGGGTCGCCCGTGCGGGCAGGCGAACGGCTGTTCGCACTCGCCCAACCGCTCCAACAGCAGTGCGGCGTCGGACTGCGAGAGCCGATCACCCGCTTTGAGCGAGGGATGACAGGCCAGATCAGCCAAGAGCGATTCGCGTCGACTGGCGGGCCGTCGGCCGCTCGCAAGCCTATCTAGTGTTTCAACCAGCAGTTCTGTGTCGGCCACCCGGCCCAGCGGGGCCGGAAGCCCAGCGACACGGAGCGTTCGGCCACCGAACGGCTCGATATCGAATCCCAGTTCGGCGAGCAGTTCGGCGTGGGTTTCGGCGGCCGCCGCCGCTGGGGGCGAGACCGATACCGTCTCGGGCGGATCGATCGGCGCGGTCGGAACGCCCTCGGTTGCGACTGCGTCGCGGAGCCGTTCGTAGTTCACCCGTTCGTGGGCCGCGTGCTGGTCGACCACCAGCAGTTCGGCACCATCCTCACACAGGAGGTACAGGTCGCGAAACGGTCCGATAACCCGGATCTCACTGAACGGATCCGAGCGGTCGACGGTCGCCAGCGACGTTTCGAGATCGGTTGCGGCCTCGGCGGCGCGTCGAGCGTCAGCGGTCGTCAACGCCTCCGAGACGGCAGTTTCGACGCACTGCTCGATTCGCTCGCGGACGCGTAGTCCAACCTGCTGTTTCGCCGGATGGACGTTCGGGTCGACCGTCCGGGCCGGCGGCTCGATATCGATCGCCGCGATGGGATACCGCTCGCCGGGTATGAGCGAGCCGTAGCCTGCGACTACCGACCGACGGAGGCCGGAATCGACGACGGGTCGACCGTTGACAGAGATACGAACGTGATCCCGAGTCGACCGAGTAACCGATGGATAACAGCAGATCCCACGAACTGAGAGACGGTCGTCGCCGACACTGGTCAGGTGTTCGATGACGGTCGACCGGCTGGCCGTCTCGGCTGCGTACACTCCCAGCAGGGCGTCCTGATAACCGCCACCACTCGTCGAGAGGCTCTCGTTGTCGTCGTGCGTCAGTGAAAAGCTGACCGTGGGGCGCGCCAACGCGTACCGAGCGAGTAGCTCGCTGATCCGGCCGAACTCGGCGGCCGGACCGGCCAACGACTCACGACGGGCTGGGCGATCGGCGAACAGGTCGGTGACAGTAACAGTTGTCCCCTGTGCGCGACCCGCGTCTCTGATCGTTCGTTGTTCGTCGTCGACACGGAGTTTCGTGCCGAGCACACTACCGTCGTTGGTCACCAGTTCAAGCGTCGCGCAGTCAGCGATTGCCGCCAGCGCCTCGCCCCGAAAGCCGAGTGTCGAGACGCCAGCCAGATCGGTTCCGGTGTCGGCCGGGAGTTTGCTCGTGGCGTGGCGTTCGATCGCCCGTTCGGTATCAACCCGGGAGAGCCCACAGCCGTCGTCAGAAACTCGGATTCGGTCGGTTCCGTCGCCGTCGACGGTGACGTCGATCCGCTCGGCTCCGGCGTCGAGCGCGTTGTCGAGGAGTTCGGCGACCACACGGGCCGGTCGCGTGATCACCTCTCCGGCGGCGATCCGAGCGACCGTGGCCTCGTCGAGTCGGTGGATCGTTGGCCCGGACATCTGTTAGTCGAATCCAGCGCGCCAACCGATTTAGCCCCTTCGCCGATGGCTGTTATTTGAGTTCGGATCGGAGGTCGTCGAGGGTTGTGAGCGCCTCGATGGGCGTCATTTTCGCCACGTCAAGCGAGCGGAGCGCGACCGCGACGCGGACCATCGCTTCCTCGTCGAGCGGCGCATCGACCGCGGGATCGGGCGTTCCCTCGAAGAACTCCTCTTCGGGGTACGACGAGCGATCGTCGGGGGTGGGGTCCGACTCGAACGCCTCGTTGGGCGTAGACCGACGGTCGTTGTCCACCGCACCTGTCTGTTCGCTCGGCGAATCGGTGTCGGCGGATTGTGAGCCATCACGGTCGGCCTCCGGGCGCGCTTGGCTCTGGTGGTCTGCAGCCGTCGCATCCGTACTGGCTGTCGACGATGTCGTCGAGACGCCTGTTGGACTCGCTCCCGAGGCCGCGTCGACCGAGTTCACGACCGAGCGCGCGCGGTCGACGACCGTTTTCGGCACACCCGCCATCCGGGCGACCTCGATCCCGTAGGAGGCCGACGACGCCCCCGGTGCGACCCGGTGGAGGAACGTCACTTCGTTGCCGTCGCGGGTGGCCGCGAAATGGAGGTTGCACACGCCCTCGCGCTCGTCGGCGAGACTCGTCAGCCCGTGGTAGTGAGTCGCGAACAGCGTCATCGCGCCGAGTTCGTCGTGGATAAACTCGGTCGTCGCGCGGGCGATCGCCAGCCCGTCGGCGGTGCTGGTGCCTCGGCCGACTTCGTCGAGCAAGATCAGCGAGTTCTCGGTTCCGTCGTGGAGAATCTCGGTGAGTTCGCTCATCTCGCGCATGAACGTCGACTCGCCGCCAGCGATGTCGTCGCTCGCGCCGACGCGGGTGAAAATCCGGTCGAGAACCGGGAGTTCGGCGGCCTCGGCTGGAACGAAGCTGCCGATCTGGGCGAGCAGACAGGTCAGCGCGACCTGTCGCATGTAGGTCGACTTCCCGCTCATGTTCGGACCGGTGATGATCGCCACGTCTCCCTGGCTGAGGTCGGCGTCGTTGGGGACGAACGACTCTTGGGTGGTTTCGACGACCGGATGTCGACCGCCTTCGATCGAGAGTTCGGGTTCGGACGAGGCCGGGGTAAACGTGGGTCGGATGTAGTCGCTGTCGGCCGAAACGGTCGCGAGCGAACAGATCGCATCGAGTGCGGCAATCGCGCTCGCAAGTCGTTGAATCCGTTCGGTCTCAGCGGCCACTTCAGCGCGGACCGAACAGAACAGCTCGTATTCGAGGCTATCGGCGCGCTCGGCGGCCCCGAAGATCTCGTCTTCGCGAGCTTTGAGTTCCGGCGTGTAGAAGCGTTCGGCGTTTTTGAGCGTCTGTCGACGCGTGTAGTCGTCGGGGACGGCCTCGAGGTTCGGGTTCGTCACCTCGATGTAGTAGCCGTGAACCTGGTTGTGACCCACCGACAGTGAATCGATACCGGTCCGTTCACGTTCCGTTTGTTCGAGTTCGGCGACCCACTGTCGACCCGCTCGTTCGGTGGTCCGAAGCTCGTTGAGGTCCGTGTTGAACTCGGGTCGAATCACTCCGCCCTCGGTGAGTTCGGTCGGCGGGTCGTCGACGATGGCGGCGTCGATGAGCTCGGCGACGTCAGTCAGTGGGTCAAGCCGTTCGCGGTACGATCCGAGCGCGTCGAGTTCCGAGAGCGTTTCGGAGAGCTCCGGGACGATAGACAGCGTCGAGTAAAGCGACCGGAGATCACGTGCGTGGGCTCGTCCGCGAGAGATGCGACCGACGAGTCGTTCGAGGTCGTAGGCACCGGCTAACAGGTCGGTGAGTTCCTCGCGTCTCACCGAGGCGTCGGTGAGCGCTTCGACGGCATCAAGGCGGGTTTCGATCTCCCGACGGTCGACCAGCGGGCGGCGGAGCCACCGCGTGAGACAGCGTCGACCGAGCGCGGAGGCGGTTTCATCGATCACGTCGAACAGCGTTTCGCCCGCGCCCGGCCCGCGGTTGTCGAACAGTTCGAGGCTGCGGAGCGCCGCGGCATCCAATCGAAGATGGGCTCGCTGGTCGTATCGACGGATGCGCGCGACGTAATCGAGCGAACCCCTGTCGCCCTGCGTGTACTCGGCGTACGCCAGCACGGCCCCGCAGGCGCGACGTTCGGCCTCGGTCGGCAGTCGTTTCTCGGGCTCCGAAAGGTACTCCGAGAGTCGGTCGACCGCGGTGTCGTGGTCGAACAGCTCCGCGTCGAGTTCGGTTTCGAGCCAGCCGCCGGTCGTGTCGGCAGGCGAGACCGTCGGCGTCTCGGGAGCCACAAGCAGTTCGGCCGGTGCAATCCGGTCGAGTTCCTCTTCGACGCCTGCCCGGTCGGCAACGCTCGTGACGAAACACTCGCCGGTCGAGACGTCGACGGCGGCGATTCCGAGCGTTTCGTCGGCTTCGACGACGCTGGCAACGTAGTTCGTGGTGCCCGCAGCGAGTAGTTCCTCCTCGACGACCGTGCCCGGCGTGATGACGCGCGTGACCGCCCGGTCGACGAGCCCAGTCGCCTCGGCGGCCTCTTCGATTTGGTCGGCGATCGCGATGCGGTAGTCAGCGTCTACCAGCCGCGTGAGATAGGAGCTTGCGTTTTCGATCGGAATCCCGGCCATCGGATACGTGCCGGTCGAATCCTCGCGCTTGGTGAGCGTCACTTCACAGATCCGGGCGACTTCTTCGGCTGCCTCGCAGAAGGCTTCGTAAAAATCTCCGACTTGAAACAGCACGAGGGCATCGTCGTGGTCTGCGCACAGTTCCAAATACTGGCTCAACATCGGCGTGAGTTCCGCTTCTTTCTCGGCCATCGTCGACGGCGGCCCGGTGGCGGGTGGCATGAACGGTAGGCAGTACCCAACCGACATAAACGCCTCGCTAATATCAGTAAATAGAGACATACTCGAAATCAGATATCGGTCGAACAGTAGGAGAGGCGTAACAACGTTTCTAACGCGGACAGTCCGTTGTCTGAGACAATCGTAGCCGGAGGCTACCAGCGGTAGTGGCTGCTGATCGGCGTGGTGGGCGGCCGCAGGGCGGGATCTCCCGACACTGTTTAATATACCCGTCTTGTACGTTCGGATGTAATGTCGGAAGTCTGCTCGACGTGTGGATTGCCTGGTGAACTCTGCGTCTGCGAAGACGTCGCCAAAGAGTCTCAACAGATCAACATCCGCATCGACGAGCGCCGCTATGGAAAAGAGGTAACGGTCATTGAAGGATTCGACCCACGAGACGTCGACATGAGCAGTCTCTCGTCGGATCTCAAATCGAAGTTCGCCTGCGGCGGGACAGTCGAGGACGACTCGATCGAACTCCAAGGCAACCACCGCGGCCGCGTGGAGGACTTCCTCCGCGAGAAAGGCTTTACAGTCGCGTGACCGCCACCTAACGTCTGTCTCTGACGGCGCTGATTCTCGTTGTTCGTTGAGCGACCTGCTTTTTCTGACCCCTGACAACACAACATTCAAAAAAGCCTGAACAGCTATCAGGTGTTGGCTCCTCGGGGGAGCTATGCGAACTCCCGTCGTCGCCGGGCTAGTCGTCGTTTTACTCGTCGTTGGCTCGCTTGGCGTGCCGCTTTCGGCTGGTCAGCCAGTTTCGGCTGCTCAGTCATTTTCGTCCGACATCCCGTCGACCGTGTCTCCGACGTCGACTGACGAGGAGATCCGGCTGACGACACGTCTCGATCGGACGCCCGAGCGGTCCGGCGAGATCACTGCCACGGTCTCGTTTCGGTTTCCCGACCGTGTCACCGGTCTTTCGGCCCGCCTGCCGGAGGGGGCGACCGTCACCGACACAGACGGCTTTTCGGCTGACTCCGACCGCGAGTACGAGTGGGACGAACGCACTGACCGACCGTCGGTGACGTTCCGCGTGTCGGCCACCAGACGAACCGACCAGGACGGTCCGCTGGCTGAGGACGGTCGGTATCTGTTCGCCGACACCGACGAGTGGGCGCTCGTGACGATTCCCTCGACCGGCACCGAGTGGCGACAGATCGGCGAGGACCGACTCACGGTCGACCGCCGGACCGAGATCGAGGGCGAAGGCGTCGCTGGCGAGCGGATGGCGTTTCTCGGGGATCACGAGGTTGAGACACACACCGCCCACGGCCAGACGTTTCGGCTCGTGATCCCCGAGGCTGCCGATCTCGCCGAGCCGCCGAGTGAGATTTTCGACTCGCTGAGCCACGCCTCAGACACGCTCAGAGTCGGTGACCGCGACGAGGAGGTGTTTGTGATCGCCGCTCCCACCGACTCGGTCGACTGGGGGGTTCGCGGCGTCCAAACCGGCAATGCTGACATGTGGGTCCAAGACGACGAACGGCTCGATACGGCGACGAACGTCTGGGTTCACGAGTACGTTCACGCCAGACAGGACTTCGAGCCTGCGACCGAAACGCGGTGGCTCACCGAGGCGACCGCGAGCTACTACTCGGCGCTGGTGACCCTGCAGCAGGACCGTATCGACTTCGAGCAGTTCCAGCGTGCGCTCGATGCGGGTGCCGAGGACCCCCAGTCGACCGCGGTGCTCAGCGACCCCGACAGCTGGCAGAACAACGCCGAGTATTTAAAAGGAGCACTCGTCGTCGGTGAGATCGACCGCCTAGTGCGCGAGTCGACAGCGGGCGAATCGAACTTCGAGGACGTGTTCGCCGACGCGAACGGTCACGACCGCACGCTGAGCGAAGCCGCCTTCGAGGAGTCGGTTACTGCGGCCTCCGAGGCCGACGTCGGAGCCGAGTCGACGCGGTATGCGACGACCGACGCCGTCCCGACGGTGTGGGACGGCCAAACGCACGCCGAGACGTTCGGCCAAGCGCCCGCCGAGTTCCGCTTCGAACTCGCCGAGGCCGATCCGGTTCGCATCAGCGGCCCCGACCGCCCCGAATCCGTCTCGGGATCGACGATCGACCTGCTCGCTGGCGAAATGCTCGCGGTGAATATGACCGTCGAGAACGTCGGCGGTACGGTCGGCTTCTACGAGCTTCCGTTCCGCGTTAACGAGAGCCTAACAACCGAAAGCGGCCGGCTGCGGGCCGGTGAGACGGCCACTCACGAGTTCACGCACACGTTCGACGAACCGGGCACCTACACCGTCTCGGTCGGCGAACACCGGCTCGACGTTCGGGTCGACGAATCCGAGCCGGAGTCGAATTCGGTGTCGGAGTCGAACTCGGAGCCCGAAACGGATTCGGGTGACGAGCCGTCTTCGGCCGACGAGAGCCCACCATCGGTCGACGACGAGACCCCGGGGTTCGGCGTGCTTTCGGTCGTTACTGTCCTGTTCCTGCTATCGCTTGTCGCCCGTCGACGGGCTAGTTAAAAAGGAGCTTCTGGGCCCTCGTTGGCTGTGCGCTCGGATTCTGCTTCGAGATCGCCGTCCCACTCGGTGAGCCCGCCGTGCATGCTCTCGATACGTGCGCTTTCGGTACCCTCGTACGAACCGAGCAACCGGGCCGCCTGCACGCTGGCGTGGCCGTGTGGACATACCGTTACGATGTGGTCGGCGTCTTCGAGCGTCTCGACTCGTTGAGGGAGTTGCTCGAACGGAACGTTCTCGCTGCCGGGAATGTGGCCGCGTCGGAACGCCATCGCTGACCGAATGTCGACAATCCGTGGGGCCTCGGCCGTTTCTAACAATGTCTCGACCTCGGCGGGGCTGATTTCGCCGTCCATACCACTTTAAACCGGCCAGTTCGCATAAGTCCCTCGGCGTCCCCTTCGGCTGGCTATCCCTGGTCGACCGGTTACTACTCCTGCGGTGAGTGTGTGGTTCGCTGAAATATAGACAGTATGTTTACATATCTTTCGGTCGTAGTTCGGTGCGGAGCCCGTCATGTACGATTCCATCCTCTATCCAACCGACGGAAGCAAAGGCGCCGCTGTGGTGCTGGATCACGCCCGTGACATCGCCGAGACCTACGACGCGACGTTGCACGTCCTGTTTGTCGTCAACGCCGAACACACCGAATCGGGGATGGTGGTCCGGCGTGGCGACGACGGCGAATGGAAGTCGGGGATGGTCCCCCGCGAAGGAAAGACTGCAGGAGAGGGACACATGTCTCGGCACGAAGAAGACGAACGCGAGGGGATCGAACACCGCGGGCGGATGCTCGTCGACGAGGTGTCGTCGTGGCTGGCCGACCAGGGCGTCGAGTCCGTGACGTCGATCAAACACGGCGAGCCCGCCCAGGCAATCACCGAGTACGCAACAGAGAACGATATCGACCTCATCACGATAGGTACACACGGTCGACGGGGGCTCAGAAAGAAACTGATCGGGAGCGTCACCGAAGAAGTCGTCCGCCTCTCGGAGGTGCCGGTGCTGACCATCCGCCTTTCCGAATCGAACGACGTCTCAGAGTAACCCCTCGGTTTCGGCCAACAGCACGCCTTCGACCGTCGCATCGTTCGTCGGGTCGGCCCGTGCGACCGACAGCGCCTCGTCGACCGACACCGCTTTTGGGACCAGAAACTCGTTCGAATCCAATTCGCGAGCGACAGGTGTGAGATCCTCGGCGAACACGAAGCCACGGCGATGTCTGAGCACGCCGGTCGAACACCAGAACGTTTCGAGGAGCTTGGTCTCGGCCGGATCGAACCCCGTTTCCTCTCGGAGTTCTCGGGCGGCAGCCTCGCAGAAGGATTCGCCCGGTTCGACAATGCCTGCCGGCAGTTCCAACTGCGTCTGGCGGATCGTCGGTCGGTACTGCTCGACGAACAGCAGTTGATCGCCGGTTACGGCGACAATCACGACCGCGGGTGCGAGTTCGGCCCAATAGTACTTTTTCGTCGATCCATCCGGCTGTTCGACCAGATCGTAGCCACCGGTGTACCAGCCGGTTTCGTACTCGACGACGGACTCGATCACCGGCCAGTCGGGAGCCGAGAGCTCGGCGAGCGCGTGACGATCACGCATTCGACGCCTCCGACTCGCTTTCGATACTGACGCTGTATCGCTCGCCGTCGTCGACGACGATCACGCGTTCGCCACCGTCGCGGCTGGCGTCGGCATCCAACTGAGTGAGCGAATCACGCTCGTCGAACGGTGAGTGCGCGAAGTCGTCTTTAACTCCACCCAGTCCGCGCTGGTAGCCCTCCGACCGGCCGTCGTCAGCCTGGAGTGCCTCGGTCAGGTACGGATACCGCCGCTCGCTGATCTCCGAGATGTCGACTGCGGTGCCGTCGTCGTCGGACGGTGTCACTTCGAGATAGTAGTACGCGCCCGAGCCGAGATAGCTCGGCACGGCCCCCAACGCCAACAGGACGACCGCAACAAGCCCGACGACCACAAAGGCGATCCGCATGATTCGACGCATACCCGGCGTAGGGACCGCTGTGGGATACGGATTTCGACGGAGACGTGCGGTTTATTCTCTCGGCGTTCTACCTGCGTGTATGGAGTTTCGGTTCGAGGTGGCGCTCTGTAGCTGGCTCGAAACCAACACCGACTGGCTCGTCGCTCGCCAGCTCGGCGGGGCGGTCGCCTCGCCGGGCAGTCGGATCGTCGACGTCTGTGGGCTCAAACCCGGTGCCGAGTTCGACGCTCGAACGGCAATTACGACCCGTGAGATCCCCTCGCTGGCGATCGAAAGCGACGTGGGCGCGGGCGAGGCCGTTTTTTGGCGTGAGGCGTTCGACTGCTCGCCCGACCACGCCCGGAGCGTCATCGATCGGGCGGTCGAGTGTGGCTTTTTGGAGATCGAACGCCACTCGGGCCGGCGGTACGTTCGACAGACAACGCGGTATCCCGACTGGATCGGCGGGCTCGTCGGCATCGAAAACAAGCCCGATCTGGCCCAACCGGGCGATCTCGACCGCCAGCTCCGGATCGATATCTCGTTGGGCCTGTTCGACGAAGTGATTTTGGTGACCGAGAGCTACGTTACTCGGGCGCAACTCAACCGGCTTCCCGAGGCGGTCGGCGTCTGGCGGTTCGATCCCAACTCGGGCGAGCGAACGGTAATCCGCGAACCCACCTCGCTGGCGGTCGACGAACCCGGTGTCGAACTCCAGGCGAAACGGCCGCTTCGGACGGATATCGCGTTCGTGACGCCCGATGAAAAGGCCGAGAAACGACGCCGGATCGCCGAGCGGGCCTACGGCAAGGGGTGGCGAACCTACGAGTTTCCGCCGTGTCGACGCATCGAGCCGACCGAGGACGGCCGCCCCTACTGTTCGTGGCACGGCCGCGTGGTCGACCCGGCGGTCGACTGCGGACCGGCGTGTGTGGGATTCGACGAAGCCGAGCCGCCGGCAGTCGACCGTGCGGCGCTTCGCGACAGCCGGACGCCGTGGGTTCGCGATCCGTCGGGTGTCAGTCGAACCCAAAGCGGTCTCGACCGGTTTTTCTGATGGCGTAGGCAGTTGTCGATTGAGAGTAGGCAGTGTCGACCGAGAGTAGCCTGTGAGTAGCGTGAGTAGTCAGCGACTATCGGGGGTGACGATCGTGTCGAGATCGTCGGCGGCGTAGCTGAGTCGAACCGGGTGTGTCGTGTGGCGAGCGTGGGTTTCGGCCCAGCGTCGGGCCGGTTGTTCGTCGAGATACGCCTCGGCGTCGGGACACTGCTGGCAGTCGACGAGCCACGGCGAGACATCGTCGGGAAAGTGACCGGTGTGTCGTTTGTGGTCGAGCGCGAACTGTTCAAACGCCTGATTGCCCGCGTACAGCGTTTCGAGTTCGTAGGTCAGCGCCCAACTCCGGTCACACCGCGAACAACTGATCGTCGGGGTGTCGTCGACAGGGTCGACCGGGGTGTGATCGCTGTCGTCTGGCAAGGTCGGCACGCTTGCTCTACAAACCAGAGACGTATATGTATTGACTTGGGCGGTCGATCATCGATGTCGACGTACCGGTAGTGAATGTATGTTGGCAGTATCCCTGATCCAACTCGTCATAACGGCTGTGATTCATTCAGTGGATGGTTGAGATGCGATGGCAATCCAAGAGCTCCAACAGAAAAGCAGCGAGATGAGCGACTGTATAGACAACTGCTCGGAGGCCGCCCAGGCCTGCGAGGTGTGTGCGGACGCCTGCGCCGAGGAGGGCGAAGAGATGGCCCGATGTCTCCGGCTCTGTCGAGACGTGGCCGATCTCGCCTCGCTCCACGCCCGGTTTATGGCTCGCGAATCCGAGTTCCACGCCCAGCAGGCTTCGCTCGTCGCCGATGCCGCCGAAGCCTGCCGTGACGAGTGTGCCCAGCACGACATGGACCACTGCCAGACCTGTGCGGAGGTGCTCGAACCCGCGATCAAGAGCTGTCGGTCGATGGCTGCCTAAGGTGGTCGCGTAGGGACCGCCTACGTGTCGACTATTGGTCGACTAACAATTACCCCGCGGCCGGTTTGTCGAGGTACGCGACGGTAGTGTAGTAGAATCACGCGGCCGTTCCACGGTCGTAACGCAGTGTGCAACTCCTGCCCGTCGCATCGGTTGTTTTTATCCGTTAATCAGCCCTCCTGACTAACTCTGCAACTTTTCGTTAATTGGTAGTGTTAGATTCGAAATAGCTCTCAGACCGATCGCTATGCAGTGTAGAACCGGTAAGAATTGGCTGGGGAGGCGCGCCATTTTCTGTGCGGCCGAAGCCGCCACGAGATGGGTCGACACGGATTTGAACCGCGGGCCTCCCGGTTATCAGCCGAGCGCTCAACCTGACTGAGCTATCGACCCTGAGTGGCGCATTCTTTCGTAGCGCTGGGTTCTGTTTAACAGTTTCCTTTTGCCAGCGTTGCGTCAGTCGATTTCACGGCGCACCGTCGCACTTGCACCCCCCGCTCGTCCTACGAGTTCGACCGCGTTTCGCGTTCGGAGTCGTCCTCGTCGGCCCGCTCGAAGTCGACGTCGACGATGTCGTCGTCACCCTGGCCGTCGGTTGTATGGCTTTGAGTTCGGTCGCCGGTCGACTGGCCCATATCGAACGGGTTCTGGCCGTTGCCCGACGCCTGCTCGGGGTCGGGAAAGCCGAACGTCCAGACCTTGCCGGTGCCGAGCCCGCCGGTCTGCTTGTCGATGTAGGGGACGACCACCCACCGCTTGAGCGCGACCCGAATCGGATACCGCGTCGGCGGCAACACCAACAGAAAGCCGATGAGGTCGGTGACGAGCCCCGGCGTGAGCAGGAAGGCTCCCGAGGCGATCAGCAACCCCCCATCGAGCAGTTCGTCGGTCGGCGGCGAGCCGGCCGCCAGCTTGCGCTGGAACCGACCCAGGGTGTTGCGGCCCTCTGCGCGGACGAGGATCATTCCGATGAGGCCCGTCAGGACGACCAGTGCGACCGTCTGAAGCCACGTTAACAGTCCCCAGCCGACGATCGCCACGAGGACGAACGAGTCCGCAAGCGGGATGAGGAGCAACAGCGCGAGCAGATAGCGCGTTCGCATGCCCACCAGTTGTTTGCGACCGTCTATAACCTCTTTCGTCGACCACAGCCCGCCGTCTTCGGCCGCGGTGGCGGTGTCGTATATAAACTCCGGACCGTCTAGTCGACATCCCATGATCGGTGAGCGAAGCCCTTAGGCGACAGGCCGGCCGAACCCATATATGAACGAGTCGACCCGCGTCGAGTGGCGGTCCTGGGGCCCCGAGGCGTTCGCGGAGGCCGAGCGGACTGCCACGCCGATTCTGCTCTCGCTGACGGCGACCTGGTGCGGTGCGTGCCACGAGATGGACGCCCGAACCTACGCCGAGCCAGCCGTCGCGGCCAACATCAACGACAGTTTCGTCCCGATCCGCGTCGACGTCGATCGCCATCCGCGCGTTCGCGAACGGTACAACATGGGCAGCTTTCCGACCACCGCGTTTCTCACCCCGCAGGGCCGACTCATCTCGGGGGCAACCTATCTCGGCCCCGACGGAATGCGACAGGTCGTCGACCGCATTCGCGAGCTCTGGGCCGAAAAGGGAGCCAGCGCGGGCCGCGTGCCCCGCGCACTGAGCGACGAGCCGACCCCCAAAGGCGACCTCAGCGACCGAATCGAAGCGCACATCGCCGGCCAGCTCACCGAGAAATTCGACCCACAGTTCGGCGGCTGGGGTACCGACGCCAAGTTCCCCATGCCACGGACCATCGAATTCGCACTCAAACGCGAGCGCCAGCAGGCGCTCCAGACGCTTGATGCGGTCGCCCAACACCTCCACGACGGTGTCGACGGTGGCTTCTTCCGGTTCGCGACCAACCGCGACTGGTCGGACGTCCGCTACGAGAAAGTCCTGGCGACCAACGCCGCAGCGCTCCGGGCGTTCGCGAACGCCTATTTATATACTGGCGACGAGGCCTACCGCGAGCCGGCGGCCCGAACGGTCGACTACCTCACCGATACCCTCTGGACCGGCATCGCCGTCGGCGGGAGCCAGGGTCCCGGCCAGGGGGCGGCCTACTACGCGCTGTCGGCCGACGAACGCGCCGATCGCGAACCGCCGCGGACCGACCTCACCGTGTTCGCCGGGGCCAACGCCCACGCCGCTGATGCACTGCTCACCTACTACGCCTACACCGACGACGAGACCGCCCGCACGTACGCCGAACGGATTCTGGACGCGCTCGAAGACGAGTTGGTCGACACGGAGTCGGGCGTCGTCACCCACTTTCGGGCGGGCGACCGAACGGGCGAAACCCACCTGCTCGAAGACGTCGCGGGCGTCGTCAGCGGCTGGTGTCGCGCCCGCCAGGTTCTCGGTGATCGCCACTACGCCGAGGTCGCCCAACGCGTCGCCGACGAGGCCATCGACGAACTCCTGGTCGACGGTGCGTTCCGCGACGGCCCGGCCCGAGGCGACGGGCTCTGCGGTCGCCCACTGAATCCGATCGACAGTAGCGTCGAACTCGCCGGTGGGCTGTTGCATCTCGCGATTCTCACTGACGAACCCCGCTATCGCGAGGTCGCCACCGAGGCCATCGAGGCGTTCGCTGGCGCGTGGGACCGGATCGGTGTCCAGGTCGCGAGCTATGGAAGCGTTGCCGCCCGGCTCTCGCGCGGTGATCTCGTCATCGAGGTGGGCGGCGAGACCGGGTCGGACCTCCACCGCGCGGCGCTCAGAGTCGCCGACCACGAGGCGGTCGTGATCCCCAACGCCCCCGACGTCGACGCGGGCCACGCCGTTGTCCGTGGAACTGACCGGCCGCCGGCGACCGATCCCGAGATGCTCATGAAACAGGTCTCCGAGACCGTCGACGACCAGTAACTGTCTGCAATCCGGCAATAAACGTTCGGTGTGTTTTTACTCGCGGGCAGTGATCTGTCCGCATGCCAACCCTGCGTGATCTTGGTCTCTCGGAGTATGAGGCCCGATCTTATCGATCACTGCTCCGGACTGGACCGACAACCGCAAAAGAGTTGTCTCGGATCAGCGAGGTGCCGATGGGCAGAATATACGACGTGCTGAACAGTCTCGAACAACACCGGTTGGTCCGCAGTCAGGCCGCAGGCCGACCGAAAAAGTATGTCGCCGTCGAGCCCGAGGCCGCACTCGACCGACTGCTGGAGGTGAAACAACGCGAGCTCGACGAACAGGCCAAACAGTACGAGGCGATCGTCGACAGCCTCGTCGACGAGATCGACAGCGGCGAGTCGGTCGACGAAACGTTTTGGACGGCCGCGGTCGGCCCCGACGAGACGCTCGAACTGTTGCTCGAACGCGTCGCGGCGGCCGAATCCGAACTGATCTACGTGGCTGGCTCGCCGGCGTCGGGAATCGACATACGGAGTGCTACCGACCGCGTTGCCGGGAAACTCGAAGCCGCTCTCACGCGTGGCGTCGACATCGATCTCCTGTTGACGCCTTCGCTGGTGTCTGATCTGCCCGAAAGTACCGTCCAGCGCTACCACGGTCGGCTCGCGCAGTACGACAACTTCGCGGTTCGAACGTTCGACGGCGTCGACAGCACGTTCGCGCTGCTCGACGGTGTGGAAGTGTGTATCGAAGTCCCAAACCCACTGGATCCAACTGAATCGTTCGCGATGATAAATCTGAAAGACACCGCGTTTGCAACCGACATCCGAGCCGAATTCACACCACGTTGGGAACAGGCCGACCCGCTCGCAATCTGAGTTTTGTGGCCGCTGGGCAGATCAGACGTCGCCGTTGAGTTCGGCTCGAAGCTGGCCGAGCGTGACCTCGCGTTCGGCGTGGGCGTTGTGCTGGTGGATCGACTCGTCGTTCGACTGTTTGATCCGAATCACGGCCGAATCGTTGAGGTGGTCGAACTCCTCGACCGCGCCCTCGGCGAGCGCACGCACACAGTCCTCGACGAACTTGGCGTCCGAGTGGGCCTCGAAGGTCATGTGATCCTCGTCGGGTCGCTTGGCGAGGTTGTAGATCCGCGCGCTCATCGAATCGCGCGCGATGTCGATAAGATCTCCCAGGTCGACGTCCGGGCTTCCTTCGCTGGTCACAGTAAGTGTCGCGTGGCCGCGCTGGGAGTGGCCCGGCTGCGGGACCCGATCGAGGAACTCGTCGATGACCTCGCGGTCGACGTCGAGGTTCTGGAGTTCGTCGCGGGCACGTGACTCGGACATCCCCTGCGAGCAGGGACAGACCGTCATTCCCGTCACTTCCGCGCCGATCTCCTCGTGGGTTCCCTCGTCGGTCGCGGTCGCGCTGGCGATAATCGTCGCCGTGTTCTGGGTCGTCTTGTCGCTCGCCGGGGTCTGTTCTTTCGTGATGAGTTCGGCGGTCATCCGCACTTCTGCGGTCGACGTGTAATCGTGTTTGGCCAGCAGGCGTTCGGCCGCATCGCCGCAGACGTCTTCGACCCGGTAGGCTTCTGCTTCGGTGGCCTCTTCGAGAATCTCGTCGATGACCTCCATGTTCCTACTCATGTCGATTCCCTTTCGGCCGCCCGGCAGGTCGACGAACACTTCGAACTCGGCCATGAGAACGATCGGTCGCTTGCCGTTGCGGGCGAGTTTGACGAGTTTTTCGACACCGGTCACGCCAACCTGGCTGAGCCCGACGGCGACCTCGGGTCGTGTGGCCTGCACGTCAGGGAGCTGATGACTCATTACGTGTGGTAGGTGCGTGCGCTGATTAGGGCTTTCGATGAGCGAGAATTCTGCGGCTATCTGGGAAGGCAGCCTTAGGCTACCGGTCGTATCGTCGACCTACTTATATACTATGGCCAGTCGTCGCGCGTCTCTTCGGCGAAAAACTCCTCGTTGCTCTCGTCGTCGGCGAGTTCCCACTCGGCGGCCTCGGCGGCCTGCTCTAGGGGGAGGTACTCCCAGCCGGTCTGTTCGGCGATTGCGGCGTCCTCTTCGGAGGTGCCAATAAAGACGTGCCGCTCGGTGTCGAACTGCTCGGCGACGTTTTCGAGGCTTTCGGCGACGCCGCGTGGTCCCGAAAAGAAATCCTGGCGGACGCGGTGTTTCCGTGTAAAGTTCGTCACGACGTACGTTGGTTTCTCGCTGACGACACCGACGTACTTGGTCCACTGTCGGGCGTCGTTGAAGACGACGTTCGGGCTCGCCAACGCCTGGAGTGCGTCGAGTTCGAACGCCAGCGTCATCTCGCCGCTGCCGCTTGCACCGTTCATACGAAACGTAGCCTACCACCGCCAAAAACCGCTTCGTTTCAGTATCTACTGTTCTTGGGTTGCCGCGATGTCGTCGACGCTAAACTCCTCGTTGAGAAGGGCATCCGTCTGATCGCCGACGAACGTCTCGTTGCGCATGAGCTGTTTGAACCCGCTCTGGGGGGCGAGATCGCCGATCAGGACGCCACCGACGATCTTGCCGTCCTTGATCGCGATCCGACGCCACTCTGTGTCCGAATACTTCTTCGAGACCGACTCCTCGCCAAGCGTCGGATGGCCGAACGAGAGGAATGGGAAGTCGAAGTGCGTGATCGAGTACGACGACACCCAGCGGAACTCGTCGGTTTCGGGCTCGATCATGTTCTTGGCCGCAATCGTCCCTTGTTCTTTGGCCGACCCCCACGAGCCGTTCTGGGCGTGTTCGCCCAGGATCGTATCGTAAAAGCGCGTCAGGTCGCCCGCCGCGAAGATGTCCTCGGCGCTGGTTCGCATGTACTTGTCGACCACGACGCCGTTGTCGGTCTCGATCTCGAAGTCCTGGAGGAGTTCGAGGTTGAAATCCAAGCCGATGGCGATGCCGACGAACTCTGACTCGTAGCGGTCGCCGTTGGGGTCGACAGTGGCGACGACGTGGCCCGACTCGTCGGTCTCGAAGTGGTCGACGCCGCTTTCGAAGACCGGCGTCACGCCACGTTCGCGCATCGCGTCGTGCATGATCTCGGCACCCTCGATGTCGAGCGCGTAACGCCACCAGGAATCGCCGCGCATGAGGTAGTTGGCCTCGACCTCCTGGGCCCCGCAGATCGCCGCCAAGTCGATGCCGAGCAGCCCCGCGCCGACGATCGCTGCCGAGTCGGCCTGTTCGATGTGCTCGCGGATGTTTCTGGCATCCTGGAACGTCCAGAAGTGGTGAATTCCGTCGGCATCGGAGTTCTCGACCGGCAGCTGTGTGGGGGTGCCGCCGGTGGCGAGCAGGAGTTTGTCGTACTCGATGGTCTCGCCCGTGTGAGTCGACAGCGTGTGGGCCTCGGGGTCGATGTTCGTGACGAGCGTGTTGAGTTCGAGGTCGATTTCGCGGTCGTCGTACCAGCTTTCGTCGTGGATCGAAATCGGCGATTCGGGGAGTTTGCCCTTGGCGAACTCCTTGATCAGAATGCGATTGTAGAGGGCTTCGCCTTCGTCGGTGATGACGCTCACGTCGGCTTCGGGTGCTTCCTCGCGGAGGGTTTCAGCGGCGGAACTCCCCGCGATCCCATCGCCGATGATCACGTACGACTCAGTCATACACACGCGTTTGTAGGCTGGGGTAAAGTCGGTTGCTATCGGCGAAACGATTCGTGAGCGATTCGCGTGGCGCTCGAACGCCCTGCTGGCGGCCACACAAGCCGTGAGCCCCGACCGACCAGCCGACGTCGTGGCCTTCAAGACTGTCGACGCCCAACACGAAGCTGATGAAACTCCGTCAGAATCTCCGTCACTGGGCCGCGAAAAAGGCGCTGACAACGCCCGTTATCAAGGACGTGGCGATCGACAAACTCGTCGACATGCACACCAAGATCTTCCTGAAGAAGGCCGATGAATCGGCCCGCGAGGACCGTCGCGCACATCTCGACGGCTTTTTCGCAGCGACGATGCACACCTACGTCGCCGCGCTCGAAGCTGGGCTTTCGGAGGCCGAAGCCCGCGAAATCACCCACGTCCAGGCCAATTTTGATTTCTTTAACCACGGCTGGACCGAGATGATGGAGATTCCCGCCGAGGAGTTCGAAGAGCACTTCCGACGCTACGAGCGGTTTTTCAAACGCTACAGCATCTCGGTCGACGATCCTCTCGGCGAGTTCGCACCCGAAGGTGGCGTTCCGTCGGCACCCGAAACGCCCGACAAACGCGACCAGCCAGCCTACGAGAACGCGATCGCTGGCTTCGCTGACGACGTGTACGTTCAGGACGACTCGGGGACGGTCCACCGCGGTGGCGAGACCGACGAACCAGCGGACGTCGACCCCAGCGAGGCCCCTGGGCTCGACGCCGACACGGTCGAACGCTAACCACACCCAGAACGCGAGGCTTAACGGGCCGGCTTGACAAGGAAGCATATGGCAGAACCACGCGTCCCAGGCGGGCGCAGTGAGGTCCTCGAGCTCCCCTGTGGCGAGACGGTCACCATCGACAGCTTCGACCTCGGCATGCGGGAGTTCGACTGCGAGTGCGGGTCGACCCACGGCGTCGTGATGGATGTTCACCCACCCGACCGATTCCTCCCGGAGTTTCTGGTCGCGGTGCTACAGGAGGCGATCGAGACGACGAGCGCCGAGATGCCGGAGTTCGGGACCCCGCACCTGCTCGGGATCGTTCTCGAAGAGTTCCCAACCCAGGTGGTCGCCCACGACGCCACCGAAGACCACGACGTCGGCTTCGCGATGCTGTGGGTGACCGACTTCGACGCCCGTCGACTCCACGAACTGATCGTGGAACTCGTGATCGAACTGATGGAACACGCCGTTTCGCACGCCGACGACACCACCGCGCTCACCGAGTTCGAACAACAGATGCACGAGTTCTCGGTCCCCGAGTTCGTCGAGGAGTACCGTTCCCAGCGCGATCTCAGCGCGGACGATTTCCACTGACACTCCTTTTTGTTTATAAGCTAGCTCCCACATTACTGCCAGCCGTCGACTGAGCCGCTACGACGTCCGAGTTTGAAGCGCTGTTTGCTAAGGGTGCAAACCAGTGGGTCCGTTCCGGAATCGTCTGACAACTGTCATACATACGCTTAACACGGAGAATGTACAACCATGTACTATGCGGACGACACACACGGGAGTCGACTGCCTTCGACGTGTGTTAGCGGCTGCCGACGAGCCGATGACGGCCCGTGAAATCCTCGTTGCGTTTGAAACCCAAGACGAGTTCGATCAAGTACCGTTCGAGAGCCCGCACCAGATCGCGACCGTGTTGGGGCGATGGGCCGACCGTGAGGAGTTCGTCGTCTACCCCAGCCAACCCTACCGGTACCATCTCGACTGAGCGCCCGACGTCTTTGTATACAGCCACGATACCGAACCAAGCAACAGCCACTAGTGGGCGTGGTAGTCAGTGGCTACCGACACGTAGTGGGCCCCCTACCGTTGTGACGTTCTTTAAATTCTATATATGACTATGGGAATTGGTTCCTGAGGGTGTATACATCTCGAATAGTACGATACCGATACTATCAGTAAAATAGAACAATGTGTGTATCCAAGGGTCTCTGGTCCGTCGACACTGCCAATGGTCTCTGCAATTGTTCACTTCAGTGTTGGGTTTGTGAGTGTGTTGGCCGTGTTGTGGCTGCTTCCGCTCACACGGTACCGGCTGACGGGGGCGTTTCTTGGCGGGATTTGGGGGCTCGTTCCCGATCTGCGAAAAATCCTCGATGGAAGTGGCGCGGCAGCGTTCGAGGCGGTTCACGACAGCGCAACTGCCGACCTGTTTTTTTTCCACTACACACTCGACCAGCCGTTTTTCCGTGCGCTGGATATCGAGCTGACGTTCGTCGCACTCGCCTCGCTTGGGATCGCCTTTCTGCTGTACGACTGGCGGTACGGCCAGCGAACACCCTCTGAAAGCGTATTCGATTCGTCGACCGAACCCCCGACGACCGATTCCGACTGAAAAGGGGGGGTCCAGTCGGTGCTGTGGGTCGTGGTACCGAGCGACTTTCGAAATTCGGAAAATCGCTACGGATCTCGCAATTTATCGTCGGCCTTATTACGATGAGCGTACTCCAGCGGGATAATGAGTACCGAGACCGACGGCGAGGTCCATTCGACCGGCTCTCAGGAAACGCGTACGATTCTCTTGATCGGCAGCGGTCCGATCCAGATCGGTCAGGCCGCAGAGTTCGATTACTCGGGCGCGCAGGCCTGCCGGGCACTCCAAGAGGAGGGCGCGCGGGTCGTCCTCGTGAACTCGAATCCGGCGACGATCATGACCGACCCCGAGATGGCCGACGAGGTGTACATCGAGCCGATCAACACCGAAGCCATCACCGAGATCATCCGCACTGAACGGCCCGACGGCGTGATCGCCGGGCTGGGCGGTCAGACCGGGCTCAACGTCACCGCCGAACTCGCCGAGGAAGGCGTTCTCGACGAGTACGACGTCGACATCATGGGCACGCCGCTCGATACAATTTATGCGACCGAGGACCGCGACTTGTTCCGCCAGCGCATGCAGAAGATCGGCGAACCGGTCGCCCGCTCGACCACCATCTCGCTCGACGAGGACGAGTCGGTCACCGACTTCGACGAGGAGACCTTCCGCGGCCGCGTGAAGGACGCGGTCGACGATGTCGGCGGCCTCCCCGTGATCGCCCGGACGACCTACACCCTCGGCGGATCGGGGTCGGGGATCGTCGACGACTTCGAGAAACTCGTCGAACGCGTGCGCAAAGGACTCCGCCTCTCGCGCAACAGTGAAGTCCTCATCACCGAGTCGATCGCTGGCTGGGTCGAACTCGAATACGAGGTCATGCGCGATGCCGACGACTCCTGTATCATCATCTGCAACATGGAGAACATCGACCCGATGGGTATCCACACCGGCGAGTCGACGGTCGTCACGCCCTCGCAGGTGATCCCCGACGAGGGCCACCAAGCGATGCGCGATTCGGCGCTGAAGGTCATCCGCGAACTCGGCATCGAGGGCGGCTGTAACATCCAGCACGCTTGGCGCGACGACGGCACGCCCGGCGGCGAGTACCGCGTCGTCGAGGTCAACCCACGTGTCTCCCGTTCTTCCGCGCTGGCCTCGAAGGCGACTGGCTACCCGATCGCGCGTGTGACCGCCAAGGTCGCCCTCGGCAAGCGCCTCCACGAGATTACCAACGAGATCACCGGTGAGACGACCGCGGCCTTCGAGCCAGCGATCGACTACGTGGTGACGAAGGTCCCGCGGTGGCCCATCGACAAGTTCGACGATGTCGACTTCGAGTTGACGACGGCGATGAAATCGACCGGCGAGGCGATGGCGATCGGCTCGACGTTCGAGGAGTCGCTGATGAAGGCCCTGCGCTCGTCGGAGTACGACCCCGCCGTCGACTGGGCCGACGTCGACGACGAAACCCTGGAGAGCCGCTACATCGAACGACCGTCGCCCGACCGTCCGTACGCGATGTTCGAGGCGTTCGACCGCGGCTATACGGTCGACGAGATTATCGATCTCACAGGAATCGAGGAGTGGTACGTCGAACGGTTCAAGCGCGTCTCTGACGCCGCGACGGCCGCACAGGACGGCGAGTTCACCCCTGCGGCGACCGCAGGCTTCACCAACGACGAGATAGCCTCGATCGCCGACGGCGGCACGGCTGTGGGAACGGTCGAACAGGAAGTCCCTGGCCGCAACTACAAACAGGTCGACACCTGTGCGGGCGAGTTCGAAGCCGAAACGCCGTACTACTACTCGGCGCGTCTGCCGGAGTTCCATACGGGGCCACTCGTCGGCGACAAGGCCGCGGGCGAACTCAAAGTCGACAAAGCAACCGAAAGCATCGTCGTGGTTGGCGGCGGGCCGATCCGCATCGGCCAGGGTGTCGAGTTCGACTACTGTTCGGTCCACGCGATTCAGGCACTCCGTGAGATGGCCATCGAGGCCCACGTCGTCAACAACAACCCCGAGACGGTCTCGACGGATTACGACACCTCTGACGGCCTCTTTTTCGATCCGATCTCTGCCGAGGAGGTCGCCGACGTGATCGAAGCGACCGGTGCGGACGGGGTGATGGTCCAGTTCGGTGGCCAGACCTCCGTGAACATCGGCGAGCCCCTGCAGGACGAGATCGACCGCCGGGAGCTCGATTGCGAGATCATGGGCACCACGGTCGAAGCGATGGACCTCGCGGAGGACCGCGACCGATTCAACGCACTGATGGACGAGCTGGGTATCGCCCAGCCCGAGGGTGGGACTGCGACCTCCGAGACCGAAGCCCTCGAACTGGCCCACGAGATCGGCTACCCCGTCCTCGTGCGTCCGAGCTACGTGCTGGGTGGGCGGGCGATGCGGGTCGTCCACGACGACGCCGAACTCGAACACTACATCGAAGAGGCCGTTCGCGTCTCGCCGGACAAGCCCATTCTCGTCGACCAGTTCCTTGACGACGCAGTCGAACTGGATGTCGACGCTGTCGCCGATGGCGAAGACGTCCTGATCGGCGGCATCATGGAGCACGTCGAGACGGCGGGGGTCCACTCCGGCGACTCGGCGTGTATGATCCCGCCGCGCTCGCTCAGCGAGGAGACACTGGCCCGCGTGCGCGAAGTGACCGAAGGAATCGCCGAGGCGCTCGAAACGGTCGGGCTGCTCAATGTCCAGTTGGCCGTCAAAGAGGGCGAGGTGTACGTTTTGGAAGCCAATCCGCGCTCGTCGCGGACCGTCCCGTTCGTCTCGAAGGCGACAGGCGTCCCGATCGCCAAACTCGCCGCGAAAGTGATGACTGGCACCACGCTCGCCGAACTGGGGGTCGACGAACAGATCCCCGACCAAACGAGCGTCAAGGAGGTCGTCCTGCCGTTCGACCGCCTGCAGGGGTCGGACCCACGACTCGGCCCTGAGATGAAATCCACCGGCGAGGTGATGGGTAGTGCCGACACCTTCGGCAAAGCCTACGCCAAAGCCCAGGACGCCACCGGCAAACCGATTCCCGCGTCTGGTGTTGTCGCCATCGACCTCTCGGACGAGGCGTTCCCTGACCCCGACACCGACGAAGGCGAGGCTCTCGTCGCAGGGTTCGGCGAGTTCTTCGAATTCTGTGAGGCCGTCGACCTCGTAGACGCCGCCCGCAAAGGCGAAGTCGACCTGATCATTTCGCGGGACCGCAACCTGCTCGAAGTCGCCGTCGAAGAGGATATCACCTACTTCTCGACGGCCGCCAGCGCGAACGCGGCACTCGAAGCCCTACGTGCGGCCGACGAACCGATCGACGTGGTCTCGATTGCCGACCGTCCGAAACGCGTCGCCCAGTGGGGCAAGTAGACGAACCGCTCCGAACAGTAGTCAATAGCTAATCGGTTTTTATTCGCAGTAGTCGGTGTCTACTCCCCCTTACGAGAGCTTGCCGAGCGCCTCGAAGAAATCAGCGACCGGCCCGGCGAGTCGAACCGGTGGTTCGGCTCTCGAAACCTGGATCTCACAGGGAACGTCGAGTTCATGCGGTCGACGCCCATCACTCACGACGACGACGTGGTCGGCGTCGTCGACCGACACCGTCACCTTGCAGTCACCCGCGACGACCAGCGGCGGCATCGCCTCAGTTCCGCACATTTCGTTGATGATGAGGCCGTTGATCGAGGGGTGGACCAGTGGCCCGTTCTCGCTGAGGTTGTAGGCCGAACTCCCCGTGGGGGTGGCGATCAGGATGCCGTCGGCGTGGCCGCCGGTGTAGTGCGACCCGTCGACGGCCACTTCGAACGTCGCGCCGCCGCCGTGGCCCCGCCGTGGTCCCGTGACGACGATCTCGTTGACCGCCGGAATGCTTTCCCAGTCGCCACAGTCGGCGCTGAGCCGAGGCGCCTCGCGGACTTCTTGTGTGCCGTCGCGCAGCGAGTCGACCTCCTCGCGGACGGCGTCGACTGCCGTCTCGGGTGTCACCGCGTTCAAAAAGCCGACCTCGCCGAGATTAACTCCGAGAATGGGCGTCCCGCCCGCCGCACGTGCGGCAAACAGAAAGGTGCCGTCGCCACCGATCGAGACGACGAGATCGCAGGCGTCGAACCGGTCGACAGCAGTTCCGGCTTCGGGTTCATCGACCGCCGCCGCGGTCGCCTCGTCGAGTCGGCAGTCGACGCCGGTGGGAGTCAGTGTGCGTCGAATCTCTGCGGCGAGCCTGGCCGCTCGGTTGTTGCCCCGCTGTGCGACGATTCCGACGTCCATGCAGTCGGATTGTGAGCCGCCATCAAAAGCCCTCCGTCAACAGCCCACGCCGCGATCCCACACGAACATTCATACTTGCGGACAGTCTTGAAGGGATTATGAATGGTCAACCACTGCGGGTGTCGCTCGTGGCCGGGGGTTCGACACGAGTCGTCAGTCAGGTGGGTGAGCAACATGAGTGACGACTGGTTCGAGAAGGGGGTTCGTGAAATCGCCGCAGAAACTGATGACGAGGACGAGACCGTCGTACTAGCGAGCAGACGGAAACGGGCCAACGGCAAAAACGACGACGTCGAGGAGAGCGAACAGGACGCTGATGAGACTGAACAGGACGCCGAAAAGACCGAACTGGACACTGATTTCGCCGACGAGGTCACTGAATCTCCGGATTTGGACGCCGAGGCCACGACTGATCCGGTAGCTACTGATACTGTAGCGTCAGTCGACGCTGAGCCAGACACTGATTCTGCGGACTGGCAGCACGACGCCGACAAAGCCGACACCAACGCCGACTTCGGAGACGAATCCATTGACGATGACCCGTTAAACCGGTCTGCCGACTCGCCGAACACCATGGACGAGTCCTCGGAAGACGCGTTCGGGTTCGGTCCTACCGATGGGTCGGAGTCGCCACCCCAGCCGACCGATCAGCTCGATTCGGTCACGGACGTTCCTGACGAACCGTCGACGGCTGATACCAACTTCGGTGCGGGAGAGGAGCCGTCAACCGCTGACTCGCCAGCCGACGACCTGTCGACCGCTGACCCGCCAGCCGACGACCCGACCCCGGAGGATTCCGACGATCCGTTCGGATTCAGATCGAGCGGTGGTGGTGATGGTGGTGGAGCGTCGAGCCCGGCGATGGATAACGCGGGCGACGAGTTCGGGTTCGGAGCCTTCGGTGGCGGGGGCGGTGGCTCAGCGCCAGCATCGTCGCCAGAGGAGTTCGACGACGAGGAGTTCAAGTCGGCGATAGAGCGTATCGATCTCGGTATCGAAGGGTTGGATAACATGATTCTCGGTGGTGTCCCCAAACGATCGTTGATCGGTGTGATTGGCGGGGCCGGTACCGGAAAAACGACGTTCGGCCTCCAGTTTCTGAACGAGGCGCTCCGAAACGGCGAGCGGGCAGTGTTTATTACGCTCGAACAGACGAAAGAGGCCGTTGTCTCGACCGCCGAAGAGAAGGGCTGGCCGTTCGGCCAGTACGTAGAGAAGGGGAAGCTCGCGGTCGTCGTGCTCGATCCCGTCGAGATGGCCAACAGTCTCGCGAGCATTCGGGGCGACATCTCGCGGTTGATCCGGGAGTTCGATGCCACACGGCTCGTGCTCGATTCGGTCTCGCTGCTCGAGATGATGTACGACCACCCGGCCAGGCGGCGCAGCGAGGTGTTCGACTTCACTCGCTCGCTGAAAGACGCCGGTGTGACGACGCTGCTTACCTCGGAAGCCAGCGCCGATACCTCGTACGCCTCGCGCTACGGCGCGGTCGAATACCTCACTGACGCGGTGTTCGTCCTCCGGTACGTCCGAACCTCAAACTTCGAGGAGACCCGGCTGGCGATCGAGATCCAGAAAATCCGGGATGCCAACCATTCACGCGAAACGAAACCCTACGACCTCACCGACGAAGGGATGAGCGTCCACCGGCAGGCCAACATCTTCTGACTGTCCGTCTCTACGTGCTAATATCGGTGACGTTCTGTTTGAGTCGCGTCGACAACACCAACAGGAACGTGATGCTCATTACCGTCAGCACGCTTGCAACCCCTTCGACGAGCGCGGGCTGGATGCCGACGACGACTCCGACCTCGACCGCGCTCGCCCCACCGGCACTCAACAGGATGGCGATGATGTAGGTCAACATCGTGTCCAAGACGGTTCGGCGGGCCATCGCTGCACCCCTGATGCCCACTGCAAACGAGACGCCGTACAGCGTAAACGCGATGCTTGCTCCAAGTTGGACGACGCGGGCGACGTCGACCAGCCCGATCAGGATGATCGCCATGAACTCGACGAAGACGACGATCAGAAAGCCCGCCTCGATATACCGAATACTTTCGATCGGGAGCCGTGCGGCCAACCCGTCGGACTGCTGTGGCGACTCATAGTAGAACTCTCGCATCGCCAGCGCGAGAAAGATAATAAAGAACAGCTGGCAGACGCGTCGGACCGCCCCGACCACCCCAACGTCGGCGGTCGCGACGCCGGCGGCGGCGACCGTTTCGGCGGTCGCGGTGATCGCATACAGCGCGCCGACAACGCCCGCCAGAAAGACGTAGTCCCACATTTCGGAGTTGATCGTTCGTCGACGCGAGTTTTGAACCGTGTAGTAGGCCAAACTGGTCGACGCGACGAACAAGAGAAGAGACGTCACCAGCCGCGTGATAATCACCGTTCCTTCGGGGTCGGCCAACACCGAGCTCATGCCGAGCCTCCTCCGAGGGCGTGTGTAAGTTCGGCCCGAAAATCGTGGACGGTGTCGTACCGGTAGAGCTTGGATTTTCGAAGGGCTTTCGAGACAACGATGTCGACCGACTCGGAAATAGCCCCGTTGAAATGGCTAACTGGCAGGGGCGTCTCTTCGACGGCTTTTCGCAGCGTCATCCCCGGCTGATCGACGAACGGCGGCTGTCCGGCCAACAGTTCGTAGACAATCAGCCCGAGGTGGTAGATGTCGGTCGAGGCGTCGATCCCGCCGAACTGATCGGGGTCGACCTGCTCGGGGGCCGCATACGCCGGCGGGACGCCCATCGGAAGCGCGCTAAGCTGGCAGAGCAGTTGCGAGACCCCCCAGTTGCTCACCTTCGGATAGTTCCAGATGTGGTCCTCGTAGCTCCGGCTGAACAGCACGTTTCGCGGCGTGAGTCCGCCGTGAATCACGCCCGAGCTGTGGGCGTGACACACCGCGTCGACGATCCGGTTGATAATCCAGCGTCGTTCCCGGCGGGAGATCGATCCGATCCGCTCGCTGAGCCGCTGGCCCTCCTGATACTCAACGACGAACCACGGCGTGGGAATCGTCCCGTAGGCGACCACCGGCACGATGGCGTCGTGGTCGTCGACCGACTGCCACTCGCTGATCCGCTGGGAGAACCGCTCGTCGAACGCTTTCGGGGTACGGTGTCGGAGCTGTTTATATAGTGCAGTGTGGGTGCCGCTGTTGGTTTCGTAGGTCACCTGCCAGAGCGTGACATGGCTACCCGCTCCTTCGGAGCCGACCGGCTCGAACGCCTCGCGTCGAGCGTCGATCGCCGGCGGTGTTGGTGGTGGCTCAGTGGGTGGCCGACCACGCCGGTCGCGTTCGTACGAGGGGTTCTGGGTCGGTTCGTTCGTGGGCGCAACCGCGCCGAGGCCCTCGTACTCGGAGGTATCGCCGACCGATGAGATCACTGAGCCAGCGGCCGAGGGGTCATAGTCCTCGATCACCGAAATCACTCGTTTTTCGAGCGCATCGTCGTCCAGATCGAGCTCGTCGATGGCCTCTCTGACCAGTCTCGGATACTCGGATTCGATATACCCCAGTGCCCGGATGATGTCCGCGTGGGTCGACTGCGGCTGACTCGCCAACAGCGAGGCGAGCGCCCGTACCGAGCCCAACACGATTTCGGGATAGCTCGAGACGACGAGCCCGAGTGTCCACGAGCCGGTCAGTCGAACCGTTTTGTCCCTGCTTTCGAGGAGCTGAAGCACCTGTTCTACCTGCTCGGAGCCGAACGACTCGGGCTCGCTGATCGCTGTTCGCAACAGCGTCTCGGTTGCCCGGTGTTTGGTCTCCGAACGCGTCATTACCCTATGTTAATAATTCTGGGACTTATAATTTCCTTGTAGGATTCTCTGGGCCCCAATCGGGTCACAGTCGACGATTGAGGTATCGGAGTCCGCGATTGGATCAAAAATAATACTCGAAAATTCAACTCAGAAAATATCATAATTCTTGTTTGTCGGTCGGCACTCACAAGAGGTTTACCTGTCTTGAGAGCCACCTAACAGGTGTGAAGAAAACCGAGCTCGTCCACCTCCACGCGCTCTTGGTGCTTCTTTCCGAGCGGTTCGTCGACCGGGGGCTGGTCGACCGATCGTATTTCGAGCCGTATGCGGAACTCGGTGTGACGCCGGTCTCCTTTCGGGCTCGTCGGGATCGACACGAAGAGGCCGTTCTCATCCTTGGCGCTCTGCTGGCAGCCGCGGTCAGCGACGATCGCGAGCCGCCGAGCAACGTCGAGAGCCTGCGAGTCGAATCGGACTCTCCTTCCTCGCCGTCGCGGTCCTCGCAGTCCTAGTCGCACTCACTCCAGGTCGTCGACCAGCCGTCGAAGCGTCGCCAGATCGTACTGTCCCGGCGCGGTCGCGCCAGCCGGGTCGACCGGCGCGTAGCCGATCGCCGAACCGTACACCGGTGCAACCGCCCGCGTGTGCTGGCCCGCCTCGCCCATTGCCATCGTGGCAACGGTTCGACCAGCTTCGACAGCCCGATGGGTCGCCGACAGCACCGCCAGCGCGTCGCTTCGGTCAGTGGCGGTCACCGCGAGCTTGCCGACATCGCCCTCGTCGCTGGCTCTTCTTAAACGTTCGAGCAGTCCGTCGACCGCGGGTGTTGACTCGAAGTCGTGGACCGAGGCGATGACAGCGACATTCGTCTCACGGGCAGACTCGCGCAGTTCGCGCGCTTTGTCGGTCGCCGCTTCGGGGACACTGCCGTCAAGTGCGCCGAGTTCCAGATCGACCGCCCCCACCGCGTCGTGAGCGAGTGCTGATTCGAGCGTGTCGAGTCGACGTGTTTCGTCGGCAGCCTCGCCGCCTTCCCACGTGGCGCGGTTGGTGACGATCAGGGGCAACTCGCCGTCGTAGGCTGCGAGTTGGTCAAGCGGCTCGGAAGCGAGATCGAGTCGGAACTCAACGGCATCTGCATCTTTGCGGGCTGCAGGCTCCGCCGAGAGGTCGTCGGTTGCGGCCGCCAGCACGAACGAGTCGAAATCGAGCGTTGACATACCATGCAGTTCTCGGCAACCCGCAAAACAGCACCGTTAGACAGTGGCTACTTATACCGGCCGTAACGGCTGGCAGCCGCGTCGTTCGACGATCTGGGTGGCACTGATCAGCCGCGCCGTTCGAGAATCCGGTCGACGATCCGCCCGGTCGACAACAGTTCGTCAGGGTGGTTCTCACGGGCCGACGCCCGCTCGATGCGGCAGTCGATCCCGCGGTCGGCGAGCGCCTCGCCGATGGCCTCGGCGTCGTGGTGCTGGTCGTAGCCCAACACGATCACGTCGGGTTCGATCTCCTCGATCGGCACGAAGATGTCCTCGGGGTGGCCGAGTCGGGCGTGGTCGACGACGTCGAGCGCCCGAACCATCTCGACGCGCTGGCGGTCAGAGAGAATCGGCGGGGCCTTGTGGGTGACGTTCTCGCTGCGGGCGACGATCACGTGGAGTTTGTCGCCGTAGCTCGCGGCGTCTTCGAGATAGTGGACGTGGCCCGGATGCAGGATGTCGAACGTGCCCTGGGCGACCACGCGCGTTGGTCGGCTCACAGTTCCTCGTCGATGTCTTGCTGCGTGAAATCGAAAAACTCCTCTTCGGGCAGTCGGACGTCGAGTACATCGAGCGAGCGAGGCTCGCCGTTGCTGTCGAAGACCTGCCAGTCACCCCAGCCGTAGGGCGCGCCGATGATGATGTGGACATCGCCCGCATAGAACGTGCCGAGGTCGGCGTCGCTCGGCCGCAGCACGCCGTTTGGATGCGAATGCACCGAGCCGACCGACTTGATGTCGTTGGGAACCATGTCCGTTTGGACCGTCGCGCTCACCGGATTCGAGGTTGTGCCGGGAATGACGAGCACGTCGGTAATGACCTGGCCCTTCGTGTCGAGACCGAGTTTTCGGGCATCCTCGGCCCGGAGAAAGCCCATATATTCGTTTGGGTGGGTCGCTTCGGAGGCTTCGAGCGCGAACTCCATGGTATCGCGTGCGATGCCGAGAATCTCACTCGATCGAAAGAACCGCATTACCTGCGTTCGGGTCGGCGTCCATCTAAGCATTCCGACCTGTCGACCCCGCGCTGGCGCTCGATGACTCCGCTTTGGTACCCATCGACGGCCGGTCGTCCGTCATCGGGTCGGCGAGTCAAGATAATAAGCTTAACACGTCGGTCGCTCATAGGTCGGGTATGACCGACGATACCGCCGGGGAGTCCGGCGAGCGGGACGATTCGCGTCCCGTCGTCTTCGATCTCGCGCCCAACTGCACGCTTGCAGACGTTGAAGTGGGTGCGAACTATCACGCCGTCGTCAACGGTGTTGTTGCCTACGGCGTTTTCGTTGACATCTCCGACTCCGTCTCCGGCCTCGTTCACGAATCGAACCTCGACCGAAGCTACAACGTCGGCGACCGCCTCGTTGTCGAACTCGAAGAGCGCAAAGAAAACGGCGATGTCGCCTTCGACATCCCCGATATCGAGAACTATCGAACCGAGGTCGTCGACCACGAGCCCGACATCACGTCGATCGACGCGCTCGAAACCGGCAGCGACGCGACGATCGAAGGCTCGGTCGTCCAGATCAAACAGACCGGCGGCCCGACGATATTCCACATCAACGACGGCACGGGAATCGTCAGCGCCGCGGCGTTCGAAGAGGCCGGTGTCCGGGCGTATCCCGACGTCGAACTCGACGACATGGTTCGCGTCAACGGAAGCGTCGAAACCCACCGAGACATCCGCCAGATCGAGGTCGACTCGCTTTCGACCCTCGAGGGTGAGGCCGAAACTGAGGCCCGCGAGTCGCTGGCAGCGGCGCTCGACGAGCGTGCCGCGCCCGCCGATATCGAGCCGCTGATCGAGTGGCCTGCCTTCGAGCCAGTGTTCGAGGAACTCAAAGGTGTCGCCCGACTCCTTCGTGAAACCGTCTTGGAGGGTCGACCGATCCGCGTCCGTCACCACGCCGACGGTGACGGTATGTGTGCGGCCGCACCGGTGCAACTCGCGATGGAGACGCTCATCGCCGAGGTCCACGGCAACCCCGAATCCCCGCGCCACCTATTTAAACGACTGCCGAGCAAGGCCCCCTACTACGAGATGGAGGACGTCACGCGTGACCTCAACTTCGCCTTGGAGGGCCAAGAACGCCACGGCCAGCAGCTTCCGTTCCTCTTGATGCTCGACAACGGGTCGACCGAAGAAGACGTGCCGGCCTACCAGAACCTCGCGCACTACGACATCCCGATTGCCGTCATTGACCACCACCACCCCGACCCCGAAGCGGTCGAACCGCTGCTCGATGCCCACGTCAATCCGTATCTGTACGGCGAAGACTACCGCATCACCACGGGGATGATGTGCGTCGAACTCGCTCGCCTGATCGATCCCTCGATCAGCGAGGATCTCGAACACGTTCCAGCGGTTGCCGGGCTCTCGGACCGCTCGAAAGCCGACGCCATGAGCCAGTTCGTCGACCTCGCCGACGAGGCGGGCTACGACCGTAGCCACCTCGAAGACATCGGCGAGGCGCTCGACTACGCCGCCCACTGGCTTCGCTACAGCGAGGGCAAAACGCTCGTCACGGATGTCCTCGACGTCGGCTGTGACGACCCAGCGCGCCACGAACAGCTGATTGAGTTCCTCTCGGCGCGCGCCGAACGCGACATCGACCGACAGCTCGAGGCGGTCGAGCCCCACGTCGAACACGAACGCCTCGATTCGGAGGCACATCTCTACCGCGTCGACCTCGATAACTTCGCCCACCGATTCACCTACCCTGCGCCCGGCAAGACGACTGGAAATCTCCACGACCGAAAGGTGACAGAAACGGGCGAGCCAGTGATTACGATCGGCTACGGCCCTGACTTTGCCGTGCTCCGATCCGACGGCGTCCGACTCGACATCCCACGGATGGTCACCGAACTCAACGAGGAGCTCCCCGGCGCGGGTGTCTCGGGCGGCGGTCACCTCGTCGTCGGCTCGATCAAGTTCGTCAAGGGCCGACGCGAGTCCGTGATCGATCTGTTGGTCGAGAAAATGGCCGAAGCCGACCTCGACGAATCGTTGTCGACGGCCGCCCCGCTCGAATAACTCCTGGTTCGTTTTTTCTCTTCACCGACCTGCGAACGTGAGTCGACGCTTCAAATAGAGGATTGTCAGACCGGCGATTCCGATGGTAACGACGAGAATGCCGACCGGGAGCTCGTCGGCTCCGCCACCCCCGCTCCAGTCGCCATCGAACACCGTTGCGTAGAAGTCGGCGACTCTTTTGTCTTCGATCGCCACGAGTAGCTCGCGGTTGTTTTCGGCCGAGTTGTCGTTCCAGTTGAGACTGCCGACGATCGCCGTGTCGTCGGCAACGATTCCCTTGGCGTGGATCGTCCCGAACCGATCACCACCCTCGGCGAGTCGCACGTCGAGATTTTCCGGATGGTCGGATTCCTCGTCGAGCGTCTCGGCAAACGCCTGGTTCTCCTCGCTGTTGTACCAGCTATCGCCCAGGAGGATCCGGACGTCGACGCCCCGGTCGGCCGCCCGGATGGCCGCTCGCAGCAGGGTGAACTCCTGGTCGCCGATTTCGGGCTGGACGACCAGTAGTCGGTCGTCCGTTTCGTTGATTTGGTCGGTGAGTTCGCCGGGGGCGTTGTCCGGTGTCGACAACACCGTCACTGAGTCGGCCGTGGCTTCCTGTGGGTTTGCTCGCTCGGGATAGGGTCGACGCTCTTCCGAGCCTTCCGACTGCCCGTCCGTTGATTCCTCGCTATTGGCACCGTTGGTCTCGTCGCTCGACTGGGTTTCGACGTCCTGGCGGAACTCGTCCCACGCGACGGTATCGTTCCAGCCGGTGTCGTGTTCGAAGACATCGGCCAACTCGTCGGCCGTCTCGGCGTCGTCGACACGCACGCCCCAGCCGCGGTTCTCTTGGCCGCCGGTGCCCGAGGGCTTCCAGTTTTCGGTCATCACGACCGCGCGGTCGTCGGCCACCGCGTACTTGGCGTGGTGGTACCGAAACCGGGCTCGGTCGCCGGTCATCACGCGAACCTCAACGCCGCTGGCAGTGAGTTCGTCGAGTCTGTCGGCCTGCTCGGCCGACACCCCGCCGACTGGTCCACCCTCCACGAGGACGCTTACCTCGGCCCCGCGGTCGTGGGCGGCGAGTAGTTCGTCTACGACTCGTTCGGAGGTAAGCGTGTAGGCTGCCAGCGAGAGCCGCCGGTCGGCCCCCTCGATCGCGCTGATCGGTGCCTCCCGGTTGTCCGGCAGGACGAACGCGTCGACGGCAGCAGACTCGGTAGTGGCGGGCTCGCGCGGCACGAAGCCGTCGGGGCTCCAGTGGGGATCTCGGTCGCGGTGCCACCGGTGGCTCTCGGGGGCATCCTCGTACGTGACGCGGTCGACAACCTCGCCGTTTCGCCAGAGTTCGAGTTCTTCGCCGCCGACGGCGAGTCGCAGATAACTCTCGATTTGGGTTGTCGGCGTCTCGGTAAACGCCGACGTCTCGTCGGGGTTGCGGGTTACTGCGAACTCGCCAGTCTGGTCGGGGAGCCGAGCGGTCGACTCGCCGTCGCTGAGCGTCCAGTTTCCTGACTCTTCGAGGTCGACAGTGACGTACTCGCCGCGGTTCTGTTCGGTCGTCGGATCCGGAAACAGCTCGACGATCCGGCCGTCGTCACCCTCGCTGGTGTGCGTCGACGGCGGATCGCCGCCGGTGTGGCCGACGGCATTCGCGCTGGCGACGACCACGAGACAGCAGACGACGAGACCGAAGACGAGTAGCTGGCGTCGACGACCGCGAGTAGTTGCAGAATGGCACCGAGAATCGCGAGTAGGGCGACGGATCACGGGGTGGCTGCGCCGTACTGGTATTTAAATATCGGGTGGATACACGCATTCGAACTCGGCGGCGTCGACACCTGACAGTGGCACCGAGAGGCTGCCATTCGTCGACGGGCTATTTATGCCGTCGTCCGACAATACCTCGGCATGGTCGAGTTGGTGCTCATCGCCGCCGTATTCCTCTTGGTCGTCGGCGTCGTCGGCAGCTTTGCGCCGTTGGTTCCCTCGGGGCTGGCTTCGCTGGCTGGCATCTGGTGCTACGTGCTGTTCGGCAGCGAGCCGGTCGGCCCACTCGTGACGGTGAGTCTGACGTTGGCCGCGCTCGCGACGGTCGTCGTCGACTACTTCGGCGGCCCGCTCGCCGCCAGGGCCAGCGGCTCGTCGAACGAGGTGATGGTCGCCTCGACGATCGGTGGCCTGCTGCTGTTTTTCGTTCTCGGGCCGATCGGGATCATCGTCGGCGTCGTCGGAACGGTGTTCCTTCTCGAACTGAAGAAGGGTACTGACTCGGAGACGGCGATTCGGCGCTCGGTGTATACTGCCGTGGGCGTTCTCGGCTCGTCGGTCGTCCAACTGCTGCTGACGGTGTCGATTCTCGGGGCGTTCGTGCTGTTCGTCGTTGTGGTGTAGAATCGAAAACTCCCCGAACCAATTATTTCAACGTATGTGCGGTGGCCACGAGAGCGCTTTTCGTCGGCTCCGGGACGGACCGCCAGCTAGTAGAACTCGCGGACGAGATCCATCGCGTTGTCGGGTGCGCCATCGGGAATCTCGGCCATGTTCTCGGTGACGCCGTGGGCCTGCTCGTACGAGGGTGCACCCTCGTTCTGGTAGAGCACACCTTGATACTCCTTGTCCATATCCAGGATGAGATCCTTGGCGGCGTCGTAGTCGCTGCGGTCGTGATCGGTGTCTGCGACATCAACGAGTGAATCGCGGAAGTAGTCGTAGGTGTCGACGTCGTTGAACGTCACGCAGGGTGAAAAGACGTTGACGAAGCCGAAGCCGTCGTGTTCGATGGCCTTCTGGACGATTTCGGCGTGCCGCATCGCATCCGACGAAAACGACTGGGCGATGAACGTCGCGCCTGCCGACAGCGCAAGGGCGAGAGGGTTCACGGGTGGCTGTTTCGGCCCTTCGGGCGACGTCGACGTCTCGAAGTCCTCCCGCGAGGTCGGCGAGGCTTGGCCCTTCGTCAGGCCATAAATCCGGTTATCCATCACGACGTAGGTCATGTCGACGTTGCGTCGGACGGCGTGGATGAAATGGCCCACCCCGATCGAGTAGCCGTCGCCGTCGCCACCGGCGACCATCACTTCGAGATCGGGATTCGCCAGCTTAACGCCCGTTCCGACGGGCAGTGCCCGGCCGTGGACTCCGTGGAGCGCATAGCTGTGCATGTAGGTCCCAATTTTCCCCGAGCAGCCGATTCCGGCGACAATGAACGTGTTGTCGGGGTCGTTGCCGGTGTTGGCCAGCGCTTTCATCATGCCGTTCATCGTCCCGAAGTCGCCGCAGCCGGGACACCACGTCGGTTGCTTGTCGGATTTAAAATCCGTAAATCGTACCTCTGAACTCATGCTGTTACCTCCGGTTCGTCTGCAAGTGCGTCTCTGATCTCGTCGACCAACTCGTCGGCCTTGTATCGGACGCCGTTGTATTTATTAATCCGCTTCACGCGCGCGAGTGCATCGTGTTCCAATAGATCCGCGAACTGGCCGGTGTTGTTACACTCGACAACCAGTACCTCGTCGGCCGCGGTGATCTCCTCGCTGAGATCCGGCCGCGGGAAGATGTAGGGCACCGAAATAAAGCGGATATCGACGCCCTCCCCGTCCAAGATGTCGATGGCTTCGACCAGCGCGCCCTCGTTCGACCCCCACGAGATGACGAGGGTGTCGCTGTCGGGATCACCGAACTCGCGTGGGCTCCAGTCCTCTCGCTCTTGGGCGGTCTCGACCTTCCGATTCCGCTTGTCGACCTGGTCGATCCGCATCTTGCCGTCTTCGGTTCGTCGGCCCAACTCGTCGTGTTCGAGGCCGGTCGTCATATGTGCCCCCTCCGTCGTGCCGGGGAACGCCCGTGGACTGATGCCGTCCTCTGTCAGGGCGTGGGGTTTGAACTGGCCCTTCTCGTTTTGCCACTCGCCGATGGTTTCTTCGTCGACGACCTTTCCGCGGTCGATTTCGACGGCGTCCATGTCGAACGCCTCGGGCGAAAACGTCTGTTCAGTAACCGCTAGCGCGAGATCGCCCGTCAGATAGATGGGAATCTGATACTTCTCGGCCAGATTGAACGCCTCGACGGTCTTCCAGAAACACTCGTCGATGGTCGTCGGCGCGAGGACGAAGCGCGGGATTTCGCCGTGACCGCCGTACAGCATCTGGTTGATGTCGCCCTGTTCTTGTTTGGTTGGCATTCCCGTCGACGGGCCCGAACGCATCACGTTACAGATGACAAGGGGTGTCTCGCTGGTCGCCACGAGGCCGAACGTCTCAGTCATGAGGTCGATCCCCGGCCCGGAGGTGGCGGTCATCGATCGCGCGCCCGCGCGGGCCGCGCCCAGCGCCATGTTGATCGCCGAGAGTTCGTCTTCGGCCTGCACCACGTGGCCGCCGTAGCGCTCGATCCGGCCGGTGAGGTACTCCATCACGTTCGTCGCGGGCGTGATCGGATACCCGGCATAGAACCGACAGCCTGCGGCGATCGCGCCCATTCCAATGGCTTCGTCGCCGTTGATCAGGACGTAATCCTCGTCGGTCGTCTCCAGGTCGTACTCGAAGTCGTGGTCGTAGTTCTCCTGGACGTAGTCCCGACCCGCGCGGGCGGCCTCCTTGTTGTTGTCGACCAGCTTCTGGCCCTTGGAGCCGAACCGCTTTTCCAGGGCGGAATCGAGGTTCTCGATCGGGAAGTCGGCGACGGCACAGGCCGCCCCGAGGGCGACGACGTTGCGCATGATCGCGCCGCCTGCCTCCTCGGCCAGCCGTTTGAGCGGGACGTCGAGACCGATCATCCCCTCGGGGATCGTGGCGTTCTGCATCGTGGTGCGCTCGCCGTCGTAGATGATGACGGAGCCGTCGTGTAACTCCGGGCGATTCTCCTCGATTGTCCGGGGGGTCAACGCGATCAGGACATCGAGGCGGTCGACGACACTCTGGACCTGATCGACTGACGTGCGGATCTTGTAGGCCGTGTATCCGCCGCGGATACGTGAGGCAAAATCCTTCGAGGTGAACACGTGTCGACCGGCCCGCGAGAGTGCCTGAGCGAAGATCTTCCCGGTAGAGTCGATGCCATCGCCAGCCTCCCCGCCGATGGCCCAATTGAAGTCCGCTGGCATGCTATCACCTCCCTTTGCCAGCGTCAAATCAAAAGGCTTCTGAAAAGCACTCTGCCCACATTTCTGGCCATTATCAGATAGTCATCTAATTTTACTATACAGTTATCCAGTTTTACGGTCTACTATGGGGTGTGTGGTCGTGAGACACGGAAAAGCGTGTTGTATGTCGACGTGGGCCACAAGCTTTTCAGAGAGAAGCACCCTTTAGCCAGCGGCCGGAACAGGGTGGTATGGATGCTACGGTTACGGTGACTGCTGTCGAGTCGGTCGGTGTCGATACGGTCGCAATCGAGCTCGAAACGCCGACGGGTTTCGACGCCCAGCCCGGCCAGTTCGTCAAGCTCTCGGCGACTGTCGACGGCGAGGCGTACGCCCGCTTTTACACGTTGTCGTCGCCTGACGTGATCGACGCGTTCGAGATTACGGTCGAAATCGACCCCGACGAAGGCGGCCCCTTCAGCGACCATCTCGCCGCGCTGTCGCCGGGCGACGCCATCGAGATGAGCGGTCCGTTCGGCTCCGACTACTACGAGGGCGAACCTCGGGTGATCGTGCTGGCCGGGGGGCCGGGAATCGGCCCCGCAGTCGGCATCGGCGAACGCGTGGTCACCGACGGCGGCGAGCTGGCGGTCATCTATAAGGACGCCGAGCCAGCCCACACGGATCGACTCTCGAAACTCGACGCCGCGGGTGCGAGCGTGGCGATTACTGACGGTTCGATCACCGAGGTCGTCGACGCCGCAGTCACGGGCAGCGACGACGAACAGGTCTTTATATACGGTTTTGCCGACTTCGTCGACGAGGCGACCGCTGCCGTCGAGGCCGCTGGTGGTGATCCCGACGCGCTCAAGGTGGAGAACTTCGGCTAACCGGTATGCGCTACTGACGACTGGCCGAGTGCAACTGACGACTGGACGTTACCCACTGACTACTGAGCGGTATCCACCGTCTACGGTCAGCTCTCTTTATATATTCTCTTCTGATGATGCCGGTTCGTCCTCGAAATCGTGAGGCCGTCGTTCGGCGTGTTCGATTCCAGTGATCTCGAACCGACTCCCGCCGTTCGGCCCGTCGCTGGCGGTGATTTCCCAGCCGTGAGCGTCGATGATCTTGGCGACGATAGCGAGTCCGAGGCCGATTTCGGACTCGTGGGTTTCGGCATCGAGTGTTGGGGGGTGACCTTCGAAGCCGAAGCCGTCGTCGGTAATCACAATACGGTCTTCGTGACATTCGACGGAGATGGTGAGATCGGGCCCACCGTGTTCGATACTGTTGCGAAAGAGGTTCTCGAACACCTGCTGGAGTCGTGGGCCGTCAGCCTCGATTGTGAGTTCACCCTCAACAGTAAACGCTGCGTCACGCGAGTCGACAGCTTCCCATGCACGTTCGGTGACCGTTTCGACCCGTGTCGGGCCCACCAGATCAATGACCTCGCCTTTCCGTGCCAGCAACAGCATGTCCTCGATAAGCGTCTGCATTCGGTCGTGTGAGCGTTCGATCGCTGCAAGCGTCCCGAGGTCGCCGGTTTCGCGTATCTGGTCGATGTAGCCTTGGGCGACACTCAACGGGTTTCGAAGATCGTGTGAGACGTAGCCGGTGAACTCGCTGAGCCGTTCGTTCTGCCGTTTGAGTTCGGTCTCGCGCTGAACCCGGATCATCGCCGCACTCAGACTGGTCGCCAGAATACGCAGCAGGTCGACGTCAAGATCGGAAAACGACCGTTGTTCGAGTGTCCCACTCACCAGTACACCGTAGGATTGGACCGGGATGATGACTTCGGATTCGATTACTGTCTCCGGGTTGTACCGATCCTCGTGTGAGCCGACGTCCTCGATCACCGCCACCGAGCGCTCGTCGAACGCCCGCCAAATCAGCCCCTCACCGGCCTCGAACCGCGGCTGGGGATCGAACTGGTCGCTGGCCTGTTCAGTCTGATCGACCGGTACCAGAGCCGCTTCGGTGTCGTTGTAGCGCCACAGTCCAGTCAGTGGCAGTTCGAGGATCTCGACAGCAGCCTCCATCGCCAGCGTTGCGACCTCGGTTTCGTCGTCGGCGGTGAGAAACGCTCGTGTCGTCTTTTGAAGGTCACGAAGCTTCGACTCGGTTGACCGGCGTTCGAGCTGGTAGCTTACCCACTTGGTGAGCACTTCGACAAAGGCGCGTTCGGTCTCTGTAAACGATCGATCGCGGGCGTCGGTGTCGACAAACCACAGCGTTCCGTACAGTCGACCATCGATACAGATCCGACCGCCGAGATAACACCTGAGATCGTAGTTCTGGGCAGCCGGATCCTCACCCCACCCCTCGACGGCAGCGTTTTCGACAGCGAACAGTGACTCTCGTCGGATCGTCTCCCGACAGTAGGTCTCCGATAGCGGTCGTGTCGTCCCTTCCCGGAGCGTTTCGTGATTGCCATGGCCGACAACGATCTCCTGGCTACCGTCCTCGACGGTCGACAGAAAGCCGAACCCGAGTTCGAGGCGGCTGCACGTCATCGCAATGACTTGTTCGATCCGGTCGGCGAACGAGAGGCTGACGTCGGTCGACAGCTGGTAGAGTCGTCGCAGGGAGTCGACGTTTTCGCGAAGCTGGGTTTCGAGCCGCCGGTGTTCGGTGATTTCTTGGACTGATCCGATGATCTCGGTCACTCGGCCCTCAGTTCGTTTCGGCGAGCCGTGAATACGGACCCACTTCGTCTTGCCGTCGGTCGTCCGGAGTTCGGCTTCAAGATCGACCGGTTCGCCCTCGCGGAGGCGCTCGAAGGCGGCTTTGACCTCGCCCGAGGGGTCGGGGTGGTACTGGAGGATGTTGGCGATCGTCGGATCGAACTCGTCGGGGAGTTCGTAGATCGCGTACACCTGATCGGTGAGTACGACCGAATCATCAGTCCGATCCCACGCCCAGCCGCCGATGTCGGCGAGCTGTTGTGCCTGCCGAAAGAGATCGTTCTGGCGTTCCATCTGGCGCTGTTCAGCCAACTGTTCTGTAATATCTCGACCGATACCGACGATACCGACGATCTCGCCGTCGGTGTCTCGGTAGGGCCGCATGAGGAGATCGGTCGTATAGCTGGCTGCCTCCGCAGGCCGGAGGGTGAGCTGTACTCGCAACTGCTCTCGGTCGCCCGCCAAGAGGCAAGCAAGGCCCGTCTCGAACTCGTCGTAGCTTGCGGCCGCCAGGAGCGTTCGTTCGAACACGGCTTCGAGTGGCTTGCCGATCAGCTCGGTCGCGGTGAGGTTGGTCTGTTCGACGACCCGGTCGTTAACATAACTGATTCGCAGCTCGGTATCGAACACCCACGCGGTGTCCTGCATCTGTTCGACGATCGCGCCGTGAAGCGCCTCGGTGTCGACCGTCTCTGCGCCGGCAGTTTTCGAAACCGGATCTTCGGTGTGTATCAGCGCTTCAAGTTGGCTCGCACTGTCGGGCCCCGCCGCGATGTAGTCGTCTGCCGACGTGAGCAGGACGTTCCGAACGGCGGTTGGAGTGTCGGGGCCAGCGACGATCAGCGGGATCGAAAACCAATCGGGAAGATCGACGAGAACGGCTTCGACATCCTCAATCGCACCCGTTCGCCACCGGTAGACGACCGCCTCGTACCGCCTCGGTGTGAGTTCCTCGTACAGCGTCTCGACTGTCTCAGTGTGGTCGACATCGAACGCCGACCACAGCGAGCGGTAGAACGCCGACTGGAACGAGCTAACCACATCACTAGCTGGATCGTACACCAAAATCGGAGCATTCTCCGTCTGTAACTCGATCATCGAACGCCCACTGTTGGGTCTTTGTCACTCATCGTACTTCCGTCCAGTATCTTGCCGAACTTACGGTTCGAAATGAATAACAGTGTTGATGTTTTTTCTGGCGCGCCGGTATCGTTTTGCACGAGTAGTTTCCGATTCGGAACGACTCGTGTGTCGAGTAGAACCTGTGCTCCAGCAAGGACTACCGTCATCGGCAGCTACCACGAGACTGCTTGATTATCCCGTATGCAGTCGCATCAGTCCAGCGCTCAACTGATAACTGACTACGTCTGTCGGATTCATGACGAGCCGCTCGACACAGCAGTCGAGGTACTTGCCGACTATTTATATACAACTGTCTGATTTGGTTTCAAACGAACGTTTCGTGTGTGATGGTTGTTGGCATAGATTTATAATTGACAATATAGACAATCAAGGCGTATGTCTGAGACAGATGTCGACCTGGAGGCCAGACTGGCCGAACAGGACTCGTTCGAGCCCCCCGAATCGTTTGTCGAGCAGGCGAACGTCTCCGACCCCGGAATCTACGACGAGTTCGAGGCCAACTGGCCCGACTGCTGGGAGGCTGCCGCCGAGCTTCTGGAGTGGACCAGCGACTACGACCAGGTCCTCGACGATAGCAATCCCCCATTTTATCAGTGGTTCACCGACGGCAAGCTGAACGCCTCGGCGAACTGTCTGGACCGCCACCTCGACGAGCGCGGCGACGAGGCTGCCATCGAGTGGGTCGGCGAGCCGGTCGACGAGGCGAATCGCACGTACACCTATCGCGAGCTTCACCGCGAGGTAAACGAGTTTGCCGCCGGGCTCCGGGAGCTCGGCGTCGGTGAAGACGACGTCGTGACGATGTATATGCCGATGATCCCCGAACTCCCGATTGCGATGCTCGCGTGCGCGCGCATCGGAGCCCCCCATTCGGTGGTCTTCGCTGGCTTTTCGGCCGACGCCCTCGCAACGCGAATGAACGCCGCCGACTCCGAGTTCCTCGTCACTTGTGACGGCTACTACCGCCGTGGGGACCCCCTCGACCACTTCGATAAAGCGACCAGCGGACTCGACGGCGTCGACCACGACACCGACACCGTGGTCGTCGACCGCCTCCCCGACGAGGATTCTTTCGGTCACGAACTGGCCGACAGCCACCACAGCTACGGCGACCTCGTCGCCGACCAGGAAGGCGCGACGGTCGAACCGGTCGACCGCGACGCCGAAGACATGCTGTTTCTGATGTACACCTCGGGGACCACCGGCCAGCCGAAAGGTGTCAAACACACCACGGGCGGCTACCTCGCGTGGGCGTCGTGGACCTCGCATGCGGTCCTCGACATCGAACCCGATGACACCTACTTCTGTGCGGCCGACATCGGCTGGATCACCGGCCACTCCTACATCGTCTACGGCCCGCTCGCGCTCGGTACGACGACGATGATGTACGAAGGGACACCCGACTACCCCGACCGCAATCGGCTCTGGGAGATCATCGAGGAGTACGAGGCCAACCAGCTGTATACGGCTCCAACCGCGATTCGGGCGTTCATGAAGTGGGGCACCGAGTACCCCGACGGTCACGATCTGTCGAGCCTCCGGCTGCTCGGCACGGTCGGCGAGCCAATCAACCCGCGCGCGTGGAAATGGTACTACAAACACATCGGCGACGAGTCCTGCCCGGTCGTCGACACCTGGTGGCAGACCGAAACAGGTGGGATGATGCTCACCACGCTGCCGGGGGTCGGCCAGATGAAACCCGGCTCGGCCGGGCCACCGCTGCCGGGACTCAGTGCCGACGTGGTCGACATGAGCGGCAGTCCGGTCGGCGCAGGCCGAGCGGGCTATCTCGTCGTCAACAAGCCGTGGCCCGGCATGTTGCGGACGCTCTACAAGAACGACGACCGGTTTATCAACGAGTACTGGCGCGAGTACTCGAACGTCGACAGCGACGATTCGGCCGACTGGGTCTACTTCCCCGAGGACGGCGCGAAGATCGACGAGGACGGCTATATTACCGTCCTTGGCCGGGTCGACGACGTGCTCAACGTCTCGGGGCATCGACTCGGAACGATGGAGATCGAATCGGCCATCGTCGGCGTCGAAGGTGTCGCCGAAGCCGCCGTCGTCGGCGGTGAACACGACATCAAAGGCGAAGCAGTGTATGCCTACGTCATCACCGAAGACGGGTATGAGGAGAACGAACAACTTCGCCAGCGAATCATCGAAGGTGTCGAAGACGCTATTGGGCCAATCGCCCGGCCCGAAGCGGTGATCTTCACGCCCGAGTTGCCGAAGACCAGGTCTGGAAAGATCATGCGTCGACTGCTCGAAAACATCGCCAACGCCGAGGAACTCGGCGACACGAGTACCCTCCGGAACCCGGATGTCGTCTCCGACATCCAGGACCAAGTACAGAACGGCTAACCAAGCGCTAACCGCGGCCATGTGGCCGCCCATCGTTTCATCCCTTCGGACCGAAGGGGTGTCGCGTGATAATCTATCACAATAAAAAACCCACAATACATAAGCCCATGCAAGACACTGACAGCCACGAAAGTCCCCCCACGTCGTCAGTTAGCGGCGAGACTGACGGGACGATGACCGACGTAGAACGAGAACAGCAAGTCGACTACCTCGATGTCGAGATCAACCTCCTGAAGCCAGCGACCCCGTTCATGCGGGATCACTTGCGGATCATCTGGATCGGCTTCGGGCTCTGGTCGCTGACCACGTTCGGCCCGATCACGCTGACGCGCCTCGCGCCAGATCTCATGACGACCACGATGCCCGTGATCGGCTTTCCGCTGCACTACTTTCTGATCGCCATCGGTGGACCATCGGCAGCGCTCGTCCTCTCGGTGTGGTATGCGCGCAAGCGCGACCAGATCGACGAGAAGTACGGCATCAGCCAGATGCGCACCGAAGAGATGGAGACCAGAGAGGCGAGCGGCGACGTTGCAGCAACTGATGGGGGTGTCGACGGATGATCGATCCGACGCTCCTGCAGGCCTCCGAGGAGCTGCTGCCCGAAGGGCTCAACATTTCGTTCAAGCTCCTGCCGGGGGTGATCGTCGCGCTGATGATGGCCTCGTTCCTCGGCGTCGGCTACTTCTACAAGGTCGCCGACACGGGGAATATGTGGGTTGCCGGGCGGTCGATCGGTAACGTCGAAAACGGGATGGCAATCGGTGCCAACTGGATGTCGGCCGCATCCTACCTCGGCATGGCGGCGCTCATCGCGCTGTCGGGCGTCTACGGGCTGGCGTACGTCGTCGGCTGGACGACCGGCTACTTCATCCTCCTGATCTTTTTGGCCGCCCAGATGCGCCGGTTCGGCAAGTACACCGCCCCCGACTTCGTCGGCGATCGGTACAACTCCGATGCGGCGCGGGCGCTCGCGGCGATCACGACGTTCCTGATCGGTTTCGTCTACGCCATCGGTCAGGCCCGCGGGATGGGGCTGGTCGGGATGTACATCTTCGGCGACATCAACAACGTGGTTGCACTGCCGGGGATCAGCGCCTACCAGGCGATGATGATCCTCTTTATGATTCTCACGATCGGCTACCTCGCGCTGTCGGGGATGCTGGGGGCGACGAAAAACATGGTGCTGCAGTACGTCATCCTCATCGGCGCCTTTTTGATCGGGTTGCTGGCGACCGGCTGGGCGGGTGGTTTCTCGACGGTCCTGCCGCAGATCGAGTACGGGATGTTGATAAACGATCTGAGCGCGGAGTTCTCCGATCCCTTTGCGGGCGGTAGCTACTACCTGTGGGTTGCGACCTGTTTCAGCCTGGTGTTCGGGACCTGTGGCCTGCCGCACGTTCTGGTTCGGTTTTACACCGTCCAAAACGAGCGGGTCGCCCGCTGGTCGTGTACCTGGGGGCTGTTTTTCATCTGCCTGCTCTACCTCAGCGCACCCGCCTTTGCGGCCTTTGGGACCTCGCTGTACGGCGGTGAGGTCCGTGCAGTGTACGGTGATCCTGGCATGAGCGGCGCGGCTGGCGACGTGATCGTCGTGTTGGCCTCACAGCTCTCGGGGCTTCCAACGTGGCTTGTCGGCTTGGTGGCCGCAGGCGGGATCGCCGCCGCCATCGCCACGGTCGCGGGGCTGTTTATCGCCGCCTCCTCGGCCATCTCCCACGACATCTACGCCAACATCATCAACGAGGACGCCACCCAACGCCAGCAGGTCCTTGTGGGTCGACTCAGCATCATCTTCATCGGGCTGCTCACGATCCTCGCTGCGATGGACCCCCAACAGCCCATCGCCGCGCTGGTTTCGTTTGCCTTCTCGCTGGCCGCTATCGTCCTGTTCCCGATGTTCTTCCTCGGACTCTGGTGGGAGAAAACCAACCGCCAAGGCGCACTCGTCGGGATGGTCTCGGGACTGATCTTCTGGTTCATCCCGATGTTCAACGAAGGGAACTTCGGCCTCGTCAACGGCGGCGACGGCTGGGGCATCGAGTTCCTCGCGACGTGGGTGCCCGCCGCAGGATCGGCGCTGGTGTTCACGCCGCTGGTGATCGTGCTCATGATCGTCGTCTCGGCCGTAACTGACGATCCGCCGCTGCGGACCAAGCAGATGGTTCGGCAGTGCCACAGCCCCGATCCGATGCCGAAAAACAAGACGGCTGCCGAGGTCGTCGCCGAACAGAACCGAAACGCGCCCGCGGATGACTAACCATGTACGAACGCATACTCGTTCCGACTGATGGCAGCACCGTCGCCAAAGCAGCTGTCGATCACGCGATCGACCTCGCCGAGAAGTACGACGCCGAGATCCACGCGCTGTTCGTCGCTGACATCGACGCGGTCAACTATAGCCTCGGCACCGAGCAGGTCGATCGAATCAAACAGGGCAACTTCCAGGGGATGACCGAACTCCGCGAAGACGCCGAAGCAGCCACCGGCTACGTCACCGACCGAGCCCAGTCGCTCGGTCTGACCGCGGTCGAACGCCACGCCGGTGGCCGACCGCACAAACTAATCGCCGACTACGCCGTCGACAACGAGATCGATCTCATCGTGATGGGAAGCCACGGCCGTTCGGGGGTTCGACGCGCGCTGCTCGGCAGCGTGACCGAACGCACGCTCCGGTCGACACACGTGCCCGTTTTGGTGATCGACTACGAACGAACCGACGAGGAATGAAAAGCCCACGCCGACACAGCCGACGGGAGTGGTCGCAATGAGCCTCGGCGAGCGCCTCCGCGAGCACACCCGCGAGAACAAACAGGGGATGCTCTACGACTTGATGTTCGCGGTCGTCTGGGTTGGCTTCGTCTCTATCCTCTTCGATTTTGTCTTCGTGAGCGCTCCGACGTGGGCGTACTACCTGTTCATGCTCGCGGGAATTCCGGCCTATTTCGGCTTTTTCTTCTCGCTTGAAGCGTCGACCAGCCAGTAGCTGCCTGCGCTCGTCAGGTTTTATCCTCGCGGGCTGCGATGTACTGTTTTCGTTTTCGCACGCTGTAGAGGCTCGCCGCACCGAACACCAACGGGAGCACGACTGCACCTGGATCGCCCGAGAGTGCGGGATAGATGCTCATGCCCGCCATCAGCGCGAACAGTGCCGCAAGCAAGCCGCTGATTGGGACGGCATACCCCTCGGAAAACACGGCGCGGTCGTCTCGCGGTTCGGACTCCATACCGACCCTTCGGCCGACTGTCGGTAAAACGCTCGCATGGTCGACCCAGCGGCCGACGACCGTCTACTCGCCCTTTCGCTTGACGAACTCGAAGCCCCCCTCGCCGTCGGCCTCGCCGGTCGACAACTCGTCGGTTTCGAGCGGTCGCATTGAGCCGTCGAGGTTGTCGGGATCGGCGCTGGCCGCGCTTTCGGCGATTGCTTCGGCGTTCTGGAGGTCGGAGACGCCACCCATTCCTAGGACCGTTTCGTCGCCGTCTTCGGTCGACGGGGCCGAGAGAATCAGCGAGTCTGCGATTTGCTGATAGGCCTTGGCCGCGGGGCTTTCGGGGTCATACGACGATACCGGCTGGCTCATATCTTGGGCCTCGGCGACGGTCGGATCGTTGGGCACCGAGCCGAGCAGGTTTGTGCCAAGAAAGCCTGCGAGTCGTTCGGGTGGCGGTGCCCGACCCGTTCCTGCGCGGACGAAGACGACGCCGCCGACGGTACCGTTGACGCGCTCGGCCAGCTCGATCGTCTTTTTGGCGTCTCGTATCGAGGCGACCCGCGGCGTCGAGACGATAAGTACCTCGTCGGCGAGTCGCAGAGGGTAGATTGTTTCGGGGCTAACGCCTGCGGCGGTGTCGAGGATCACCCAGTCGTAGGCTGGCCGCAGGCTTCGGACGACCGGCGCGAGCGCGGCGACGTTGATCGCGTTGAAATCCGCGAGTTCGGTGCCAGCGGGCAGCACGTGGAGCCGTTCGTCGATTGCGTACAGCGCCTTGGTCGTCGTGACGGTCCCCGAGAGCACGTCGTGGAGGGTACGTTCCGGCTCGAACTGCAGGAAGTCGACGATGTTCGCCATCGCCAGATCCATCTCGACAATGGCGACCGTTTGGCCAGCTCCGGCGAGCGCGACGCCGAGATTGACTGCGGTGGTGGTTTTGCCGACACCGCCTTTGGCTCCAGCGACCGCGAGGACACGCCCATCTGCCATACGGGGTGTTCACACAGACAGTGGTATAAATCCACGTTTGTGAAAATCACCGCTGAGAACGAGTCGAGGGTCTGCGTGAACCCGAGTCGATGATTTGCGTGCGGTGTCTGTCAGTTGTTAACTGTCGTCGGTCGACTCCGTCGGCTCGGACTTCTCGGCGTCAGCATCCGATCTGATGGTGGGCGATGCGGTGTCGAAGCGATCGGAAATGAACGTAACCGCGACCAAGAGTACGCCGAGAACGAGTCCGATCGTCAGCGCGCCGAACGCTGCCAGCCCAAGCGGCGTCGGGGGGAACTCGACGAGAAACAGGAACCGCGGTGGATTGATCTCGTCGACGACGCTGGCGGTCATGTAGCCAGCGAACCCGGTGAAGGCGACGATGAGCAGATAGAGCCCCACAACGAGTCGCTGACCGCGTACTGCCGAAGACACACTTGTACTCGTGGTGCAACTGAATTAGTGGTTTCGTCCCACGACCGACGCTGTTTTGCACACCGCAATCGAAGCGTTTGCATGGATGACAGCGAACTCCTCGGGCTGGTTCTGACCGGCATCGTGCTGCTGATGTTCGTCACCGGCATCGTGCTGGTGATGTAACCTCTCTCCCATGCTGGCACCGTTGATGGCCCGTTCCTGTAAAAAGCAACGCATAGCTGTTAAAAGCAGTGACATTAGCGGTCGGTGGATGTCTCAGCATGATACAAGGTGGAGCCTCCGGCCTCAAGGAGTCAACGTAGTGAGCGAGTAGGCCGGAGAGGAAACCGACATAGCATGACACAACCACTATACGACGGCTACCCGACTCCCAAAGTATAAGAATCGTTAGTGTATAATCTGACATATGGAAGTTCGACGCACCGTACCCGTCAAACTTGACGTTCCTGACGAGCGGCGCGAAGACTTCCACGAATCTGCCCAACAGTTTCTCTACTGTGCAAACCGTGCCGCAGAGTTCTGTTGGGATAACACCGACTACAAACAGTGCGTCACAGCCAATAGTACCGCACGGGACGCACTGTATGACGATCTCCGCGCAGAAACTGACCTCACTGCAAACCTTGTTCAAGAAGCGATCCGTCGAGCTGTGCAAGCCGTCAAAGGCTGTGTCGAACGCTGGAAACAAGGCAAGCGTGTGAGCCAACCGGAATTTACCTCATGGAGTATGGTCTATGATAAGCGGAGCGCAACGTTTTATCGAAATAAAGTCTCACTTTCAACCGTCAACGGACGTGTTGAGTGCGACTTTGAACTCCCTTCGGACAGCCCAACACCCTACGAACAGTACGTGCTGTCTGAGGATTTTGAGTTCCGTGCAAGCACACTGCAATACGACAACACAACCGACGAGTTCTACTTTCATATCACCACCCGGAAGTACGACACGGAAAACGACAGTGACAAAGACACAGAGGTTTCGGAAGATGCCGGGAACCAGACAGTCCTCGGTATCGACCTCGGTGTGAACAGTCTTGCCGTTGCATCCACTGGACGATTCTGGAACGGCGACGACTACGACCACTGGTGTCGTGAGTTTGAAAAACGGCGTGGGGAGATGCAACGACGCGGAACGCAGGCCGCTCACAACGCTCTGCTTCGCCTCGGTAAGCGTGAAGTAGCATGGCGGAAACAGTATCTTCACACAGTCGCTAACGAGATCGTCACAGAAGCCGTTGAACATGAGTGTGACGTGATCGTGTTCGAGGATCTGACCGATATTCGTGACCGACTGCCACAGGCGAAATGGCATCACATCTGGGCGTTTCGTCGGTTGGTCGAGTATGTCGGATATAAAGCACCAGAACAGGGTGTGTTGGTCGAACAGATCGACCCAAACCACACGTCACAACGCTGTTCACGGACAGACTGTGGATTTACACATGAGGATAACCGCGACGGAGAACAGTTCTGTTGCCTGAAATGCGGGTATGAGGTGAACGCAGATTACAACGCCGCAAAGAATGTCGGGATACGGTACGCTCGAAAAGAGCATCACAGACTCCGTTCGTCGCCCACGTCGACGGGCGGAGACGCACCAGTAGACGTGCGTGTGAATGGTGGGATGTTGACCGGCGACAGCTACCAGCCAATTGCTGGCGACTGATCGCCGGGAGTCCACATCAAAGCCCTACCCTCAATGACTGAGGCGCGTATGCGCCGAAGGAGTAGGGTAGGGTAGTTTACCGGGTACTGAACGGAGTTGCGGTTTGTCGTATTCTCACGGTGTCCCTGCAAACGTCGACGTCGGTCGGATCGAACGGTAGATCTCCGTCGAGTAGACCGAAAACAGGCTGCCAGTGAGCGAACTCACGAGCACCATCCCGAGCATCAAACCGGTCGCACCGGTAGGTCCAAGCGTCGGTAGCGATCCCATCACGTCCGCCAGCGGCATCGTCCCGCTCGGAGGCGTGGTACCGGGAGCCGACGCGAACGAGGGAGTAGTGAGCAGCGAAATCACCCCGGAGAGCAGGCCGATAGTCCCCCCGACGACCCCGGTGATGAGATTGTAGCCGAAGACGGTCGACAGGTTCGCTCGAACCACGCTGAAGCTCCGTTTGATGCTATCGACCGCACCCAGATCGTCGAGAACGGTCGCGTGGGCGAAAAACTGGAAGAAGAACACGATGCTCAGATATATGAGGGCTCCGAGCAGAACAATGACTCCAATTACTGCAATTCCCACTGGACTCGGTCCACTGTTGGCGCTTCCAAAACTGAAGACGAACGCGCCGCCGACTGCAAGGAGAAAAAAGCCGATAAACCCGAGCACGAAATTACATGCGAACCATCCGATATAAACGAGCAAAATCGGGAGGTAGTTGTCTTTGCCTTCGGCGAGCATTGTGTCGATCGAGGTTTAGTGGTTCACAGAAGTTTTAGGTGTTCCCTGAGTTGGTTGAGCAATGACTGGACGAGAGAAAGAGATCGTCCGTCACCTCAGTGAGGACGATCTCAACCGCTTGCTTACCGAAACTGATGACGAGAAGGTGAGCAAGCGGCTCATCTTCGTCAAACGGCTCTACAAAGGTGCAACACTCGAAGATGCAGCCGATGATGTAGGGATGTCTCAGTCAACAGGCAGCCGCTGGGCGA